>CAYNKT010000060.1:0-1642 GCA_964397885.1 uncultured Pseudomonadales bacterium | reverse complement strand
GGAGTGTGGTTGAGATGAGCTTTAACAAGACACCGGGACGATATGTGGTCGCTATGGATCTCCCTTATCTAGTACAGCTAATGAGCGAGGCGGGGTGGAGCGTGGAGCGCATTTGCTACTCGGATCACGAGGGACAAGCTACTGATATCCAGCATGGGAGTAATCTAGTTGCTATCGCCCGGGGTTAGTTGCCAAAGTACTGACTAGGCGGCTCTAGCACGCCGGATAGGGCAAGAGCCGCAATAATGAGTGAGTAGAACGAGGCCCAGATTAGCTGGATAACGAGATTGCGCACGCTAAACTTGACTCCCTGATCCGAGACGATGTGTTGTACACCACTGTGCATGAGGACGATCCCGAGAACATTGGTCAACCAATACATGAGGATCATGAACATGGAAAAGCTGTCTGGGGCAAAAACACTAAGAAACGTTGCCAAAAGGTAGCTAAGGGGGATGTTAATGAATAGATCGTTCCACCATGAGAGCGGGGAGAGAAGATAGCCTATGGTGGCAACGAGGCTGCCGACGACGTTTTTTTTGACGACGATCTGCTTTAGGTTCACTACGTGTAGTCTACACTTTTTTAATTTGTTTGTGTTATAGATTAAAAAACTCGACTAACTGTGTAGGATCCCAGAGACCTTGATAGTCGGGATATTTATCAAGCTCTGGTAGAGAGATTTTGCCGACAAAGAGGCGGAGTTTTTCTTGGCGGGAGAGCGCTTCTACAAGGAGCTCATGATAAAAATACATGGCTGGTTTAATAATGTCGCCTGGCTCTGTGGTGTCGACAAAGCCAAACTTGTGGCGACTGGCTCTAGCCCAGGCGAGATCATGGCTCATCCCGGTGTCCCTCATGGTGTTATAGATGTCGCGTAAAGATCCACTTACCCCGACAATCGAGCCCAGGTACTCGATGGCGTGCTGCACCTGACCGTTGTCCTCTACACCTTTGACGTGATCCTGAACATAGCTTGCGAGACCCTCTTCTGTGGGCAAATACTCTAGGGACTTGGGGATCTTGTTCGCCTTGCCGTTAAGATATCTCATGATGTGAGCGAGATCGTGCCTGGCGCCACCTTGCATCGAAAACATCTCGTAGTGAATGTGACTACTGACTACTACTTTGCGATTGCTGTGGGAGGGGCGAGCATTAAAGCCTCCCCTATCGACGATTTCGACAGCATAGGGGATATTAAACTCAGCAAATGCGCTTTGGAGAACCCTCGCAAAGTCGGAGGCAGAGCCAGAGTGAGTCTTGTCATGACGAGCGGAAATAATTGCCTCTGCTTGTTTTTGAGTAGATTGATCTAGGATAGTCTTGAATAAACTACCCGCCGCAAGAGTGATCTCGGGGGTGTTTTGAGAGAGGACTGCATCGACGAGCCGTTTTTTGAGCAAATTGCTCGAACTATAGGTAACGGGACGATCCTGCCAGATATAGTGAAAAATTGGATTGTAGGAGCTATTGGCCAAAAATTTGGCTTTTTCCTGCTCGAGATTGGTCGGGGTGGTAAGGGAGAGAAAATCGTACTTCATGCTAGAATTATACCGCACTCGGATAGTTCTGGTTGTAAAAGCGCCGAAGTAGCTCAATTGGTAGAGCAGCGGTATCGTAAACCGCAGGTAGTGGGTTCGAA
>CAYNKT010000059.1:0-2381 GCA_964397885.1 uncultured Pseudomonadales bacterium | reverse complement strand
GTCATTGCCGACCTGCAAGCCGGCATCGCTAGGATCGGGACTGTCGAGACTGACCTTATCTCCCCGCTCTCCGGCGACATTATTACCGCGACCGCTCCCATCAAAATCGTGCCCTCGCTAGCCTCCGCTACTCCCGCGCTCGAGGTCACCGGCGAGATCGTCGCCGACACCCTCTCCGCCCGTCTCGCCAAACTAGAAGAAATTCAGGCCGACCGCATCATAGCCCGCGAAATTGTCGCCGACCGCATTACCGCCGGCCACATCGACGGTCTCGATGCCAAACTAGCTACCCTATCTGCCGAACTCTCCGACTCAGAGCTAGAGAGCATCACTACCCGACTCAAAGATAGGATTGCAGCTCTAACCGGCGACCTCCCCTCCGCCGCCGATATCCCCATCCCACCCGAGGCAACCGCCTCCCCAGTACTAGATACTGACTTCTCTAATCTGGATTCTAATTTAGCCTCCGACTCAGCTACCCTCCTCTCCCTCGAGTCCGACATGGTCATAGTTAACCAGTACCTCGCCGTCATTGGCAATGCCACTATTACTATTCTCGACATAACCGGCAGTTTCTACACCGAGAGCGTAAGTAGCAAATCCGACTCGCTCGCCATCCAGCCCATGGGAGGCATCGTCGACCTCGCAGATCACACGCTTGTTGTCGACTCAACCGGCAAGGTCACGGTCAACGGCGATCTCACCGTTTACGGCAACTTGATAGCGGGGCATGCAACTATCAATCAACTAGATCTTGGGACTCCCGCAGACGCCTCCGGTAGCTCCACTCTCGGGCACCTGCTCGCAATCTATAACGAACAAGGAGTCGAGGTCGGGAGTATCGACGCCTCGGGTAGTGCCAACCTCGCCTCAGTCACCACCAAGCTCATCACGATCGCCTCAGGTGGTGACGCTACTCCCTCCTCCTCACTTCTCGCGACAAATACCGCAAGTAACGCCACCGCCGGCAACTCAAGCTTAGTCTCCCCCGCAACCGAGCTAACGATCGAGAGCCCCTACGTAACCACCGACTCCCTCGTTTACTTAACTCCAACCGGCAACACCGACAACAAAGTCCTCTTTGTCAAAGCCAAAAACATCTGCCCGCAAGCTATACAAGGTTCCGAACCTTGTCTATCTTCCTTTACCGTTGCGATCGACTCGCCCGCAGGAGTAGACATCCCCTTCAACTGGTGGATCATCGAGTTGTCCCCCTAACTCTTGCCTATTTCGTTGAGTTTCGCTATCCTTAACATGCTATTCATTTAGCTAGTTATGCGTAAAATTATCCTTGCCCTGATTATCGTTTTCTTGGGCGGGGTCTTAACCTTCGTTATTTTGCGGTATCTTAGGCCATCCACTCCTCTCAATCCCCCCGAATGGATAGAGGTTGTCGGAGCTCGCACACCGTCAAGCAAGGTCTACCGAGATATTAGCAACTACAATCGCTACTCCCAGGATATCGCAGTTGGCAGCATGCACTACGACGGAGGTCAGGGACTACAAGACATCGACCTCACTCCCACGCATGTTACTACACCGACCTTTGACGGCTGGGAGATCACCCACAATTCTTGGCACTATTCGCTCGGCGAGTCACAAGGACAAGATGGTTGGATCGGTTTTGGTGGTCAAGCAGGCCAGACCTGGTTCAAATTTCGTTTACAAAACATTGGCTTACTCCAAAACTCCCAGTTTGATCCCCTACTTACATCCACCTACGATCGTTCTCTCCTCAAAGTCAAGAGTGACAAAGCCCAAACACTGTTTACTTGGCAAAACATTTTTACTACTCCACAGGGAGGTGGTATTAGTAGTCGTTGGAGTGTGCTAGCAAACCGCCTCAAAGAAGAAATCGTCTTCGACGAACCCGCCCGCGACTGGCTCAAGGATCTCCCCTCTTTCTCAGACTCCAATCTGGGCTTCCTTTTCGAGCTAGACCTGGCAGACTTTCCAGCGTCAGTTAGAGACAAACTCGTCAAATCCACCCCCGACATTTTTGGCGACGCAGTCGACTCTGGCACCTTACTCCAAAACGAAGCCGACGAACTAGTGGCTTTCCTCCCGCTAGACTTGGCCTACGTGGTAGATCCCATTACTGGCGACAAGCTAGCCGAACTCGCGCTCACTAAAAAATTCTTCGCTATAGGTGGTAAATACTACCTTTGTCTCTCCGCCCTCTTGTCATCACTCCAAAATCTGCCTGCCGGCGAGCTGATCTTTGATCCAACCGTTGACGAGACCGTCCCGGCTGACGCCGACGACGGCGACCAGAGTGCTCTAGCTAGTGGCACCGAAAACATCTACAACTGGTATCCAGATCTTGCAACCACGGACGAAAACTGGATGAACTTCCGCTTTACCACTGTCGCAATCGACCA
>CAYNKT010000058.1:0-2642 GCA_964397885.1 uncultured Pseudomonadales bacterium | reverse complement strand
GGTAAATCAATATTCCTAGCGCAACTACCGCTACAACCAAAGCAATAACAAGTTTGCGAAATCGCTCGCTGTGGCTAAGCTTGATGATCGTCTGTTTAACCTGATGATTATTGTTCATATTTATGATAACTTAACCCCAAATTCGGCTGCACTCTTTACCTCTTCTTTGGTTACCCCAACAATCTTCTCAAACTCCTCTCTCTCGAGCGACTCTTTGACTAGGAGTACCTTGACAATCTCGTCCATAATTTTCCTCTTGCTCTTGAGAATTTTTGCGGTCGTCACTTCGCAGGCCTTTACAATTTTATGCATCTCCCGATCAATCTCGCTTTTCTTAGCTTCCGATACATCCGATGGCTCGAGGTAGGTTCTACCCCAAGAGGAGACGTCCTCGCTCGGACCAAAATCTAGCGGTCCAAGACTACTCATCCCATAATCAACTATCATCGCCCGGGCTATCCTCGTCACCTTGTCAATATCCGAGCTAGCTCCAGCTGTAAGTTCGTTGTAGATAAGCATCTCAGCACCTCTTCCCCCAAGCAAAGTACAGATCTCTTCAAGAAGCTCTGTCTTGGTATGCTGGTACTTGTCTACTGCAGGCGGAATCAGGGTATATCCAAGTGCCTGGCCGCGCGACACTATCGAGATCCGGTGGACAGGGTCAGTACGCGTCAGAAAATGCGTCACTATCGCATGTCCCGCTTCATGATACGCCGTCATCTCACGCTCATTCTTGGACTGCATACGTTTTTTCTCAGGCCCTAGCTTGACCTTAGTCGCAGCGTCCTCTATATCCGCAAAATTAATCGTATCCTTGCCCTCTCGCGCTGCCTTGATAGCTGCTTCGTTCAGCATATTTTCTAGGTCAGCTCCCGAAAACCCCACCGTCCGTCTCGCGACCGACTCCCAGTCAAGCTCTTTGACAAATGGCTTGCCCTTAGCATGTATCGCCATGATGTCTTTTCTACCCTCAATGTCCGGCATGTCGAGTGTTACCCGTCGGTCAAACCGTCCCGGGCGCACAAGCGCCGGGTCGAGTACGTCAGGTCTATTGGTCGCCGCCATCACAATCACGTTATCCTGGGTCGTAAATCCATCCATCTCGACAAGTATTTGGTTAAGTGTCTGATCTCGCTCGTCATGCCCACCCATCGTACTAGCAGCTCTTGTCCTTCCGATCGCGTCGATTTCATCGATAAATATTATCGAAGGTGCTGTTTTTTTGGCTGTATCAAAAAGATCCCGCACACGGCTCGCTCCTACCCCCACAAGCATTTCCATAAACTCACTTCCTGCCATCGAGAAAAAGTTAACATTAGCCTCGCCCGCGACCGCTCTTGCCATGAGAGTCTTACCCACACCCGCAGCCCCAACTAGTAGCACTCCCTTAGGAGTTCTTGCGCCAAGTTTAGCGTACTTCTTGGGGTTTTTTAGAAAATCCACCACTTCTTCGAGCTCTCGTTTGGCCTCGTCCACTCCCGCAACATCAGCAAACTTAACATCTTGTTTGCCCTTAGCAAATAGTTTGGCCTTAGATCTTCCCATCCCAAACATTCCTCCACTCCCCCCTCCGCCCTTCATTTGCCGAAATAGCATAACTACAAAGAAAACCATCGTGAGTAGCATAAGCACATTCACCAGTCCGCCAATGTTGTCCCAAAAACTAGAGTTGTGAATATTAAAGCTTACCGTCGAAGGATCAATTTGGTATTGAGTAAGTAGCTCGGTAAAACTCGTTGCCGTTTCTTTGCTTGCAAACTTGATCTCGCCGTCTCCATAGTCAAGTAGTAGCTGATCCCCCACCACCTCCACATTCTGTACTTTGTTCTCTCTAATATCCGCAATCGCCTGGCTAATCGTCAGTTGGCTACTGTCGACAGCCCCCCCGATCCACGAGAACACGGCAGGCAAAAACAGAAAAAGGATCAGACTCCATACAATAATCTTGCGAAGATCAAACTTAAACTTGTACACTTTCATACTGCCTTGCGGCAAATTGGGAAGTCGCTGTTTATCTTTCCGGTCCGGAGCTTTACGCGTAGGAGGGTTCTTTGTTTCTTGCTTTTTTTCCATGCCGCTATTCTACCAGGTCTTAGTAACTTGAGCGAGTTTACCTCATTAATGTAATTAGTGAAACACACTTCCGTTCGGCACTTCCTCCCCCACTCTCACAACATACGGCTTCCCATCGTGGGTGTCACACGCAAACAACATGCCAAGGCTCTCCCCAAAAGGCGTTTTCTTAGGTGGAATATTTGTTACCCACATAGTCTTAACGCCGACTAGCTCTTCTGGCGAGTACCACTCCTTAATCCCCGAAAATATCGTTCTCTGCTCAGAACCAAAATCGACCGTAAACTGGATTAGCTTTTCGCTTCCCTCAGGTACCACAGCCTCAACGATTGTGCCTACCCTCACCTCAACCTTGCTGTATTCATCAAAGGTAATCTGCGGTTTCATCCTAATCCCATCTTCTCTTTGACTTCTTTCATCGTCTCACTCGCAATAGCTCTCGCCTTCTCCGCTCCCTCTTTTATTACTTGGTCGACATACTCCGGATTGGCCTCTAATTCTTTTCTCTTTTCCTGAATCGGTTTCAGTTCTTTGTATATCGCTTCCGCTAGTTCATTCTTCAAGTCCCC
>CAYNKT010000057.1:0-2756 GCA_964397885.1 uncultured Pseudomonadales bacterium | reverse complement strand
TAGAATGATTGATCTAATCCCTCTTGTTTGGGTGGCTGGCCGGTTGCAGTACTACCCAAGAGTTGATCAAAAATTGTCTGGGCGGTGCCTTTGACTACATCTGTTTTGACAGAGTTGACAGTCGAGCTGCCGATACTTTTGAGTTGTTCGACAAAACTATCTCCCGATGCCTGAGGTTTTTTCCTTTTGGCACTAGGAGGGTTGAGTGGTTTGAAGTTTTTGAATGGGTTGTTGTTCATAGGCTCAATATGTATCTATTGCGCCCGTATTATCCTATAATCCAGAGAGAAAGTCAAGGGCTTTCCTTTTTTGTACCAAGTATTTTGCGTACGCTTCTTGGCCTTTTTGGGGGTTCATGCTGGCTACTTCTTTGTCGTCGACTTCGGGCTTGAGATCGTCGACTACAGCGCCCAGAATGAGCTCGAGTTTGATGTTAGTCTCGGCGGTATTTGTGTACTCTTTGACTAATTCTTCTTGGGTCTTTTTCATCGACTTGAGATAATCGTCAAGATTGAGTTTGAGTCCGGCGAGCTGGTTGACTAGTTTGCTAAGGGCGTTTTTGGCTTCTTCTTCGATTAGGATGGGTGATACCGCCAATTTGGCGTTTTGGAGTAGACTGTCAAAGACTACGGAAAGAGCGTGGTTGTCACTTTCTGCTTTTTTCTCTTTTGAGTCGTGTGGGTGAGTTTTGGCGTGCTCGGAGAGAGCACTTTTAACGTATTCTTGATATTTGCCTAGATCTACCGGGGGGCGGACGACGATCTCGACGTGAAAGGTCCAGTCTTTGCCGTCCTCCATACTAGTCGGAGTGATACGGGGGTCTGTAAGCGGAGCAAGCTTGTTTGCTTGAAGATACTTGAGGTACTCTGGCGGGATAACCTCGTCGAGAACTGCTGAGTAAAGCTTGTTTTTGTCGAGCTGCTCTTCCACTAGATTGAGTGGGGCTTTGCCTTTGCGGAAACCCTTGATTTCTACTTTGGCGGCAAGCTTTGCGATATTGCTATTCCTCGAGTCCTGGACTACCTTTTGAGTAATTGTAATATCAAACGACCTGGTCCCATCGTCTAGTTTGGGCAGATCTTTGGGTTTTGACACAGACTGTTTAAGACTAGGCATATTTGTTGGATTATACCCTTAGACTGGTATTTGGGCTAGAGGGGGGTGTGTTGTGCCAAGGAGAGGACTTGGTCTTCGATATTTTTCTGGTGAAAAATTCTCAGAGCCCTGGCTCGCTGTCAGTCACAGCTCCGCCTTTCAAGTCCTGTATATAAACTAATATCACCCTCTCGGGATAATATTAGTTTGTGCCAAGGAGAGGACTTGAACCTCCATCCCTTGCGGGACACGCTCCTAAAGCGTGCGCGTATACCATTTCGCCACCTTGGCTAGGTGTCTCAAGGTGACCATTTTCACCCTTCGCTCTTACGAGCTTCGGAGTGACATGCGCCACCTTGGCTAGGTGTCTCAAGGTGACCATTTTCACCCTTCGCTCTTACGAGCTTCGGAGTGACATGCGCCACCTTGGCTACTAAAACACCAACTCTAACAAAAGTGATTATAGCGTAATGGGGAGTTTTGCGACAGGAATCTCGGCGTTTTTGATCTTGTTCATAAAGAACTTGGTGTGGCTGATCCACCCCTTTGTGCTGACAGTGTTGTAGGTACGGCCTATGGACTCGAGTGAGCTAATGTTATACCTTGTACCGAGACCCTCGGCAACGCCTTTTATAGCAGCCTCAAATGACTCAAAGCAGAGTTTGTTGTCACCATATATACCCCATCCGTATGGATTGATGCACTCATGAGGCATGCGTTTGCCAAAGCTAGACTCTGTTCCGGCGATTGCAGCCATAAGAGTCCAGTCAAGGCCCCATTTTTCGGCAGTCTGGATTAGGACTTCTTCCAATCCTGCCATGGGAGAGTTGTACTTGACTAGTACAGTATTCATCTGGATGGCACGCAGATCTTGGGCTAGCGCACGAGGGGCATAAAAAAGGGCGCTCACCCCAGAGATTGCTATTGCTATAAGGTACTTTTTCCACATAGTTCGCGGCGTTATACCACGATACTATAGGGTTGTCAAGTTGAGAGATTACCAATCACCTGTCTGGAGATCACTTAAAAATTGACTTACGCCTTTGGCCCAGGCTCCATCGGGAGAGGTGGAGTTGTACTTGGTCATGATTTCTTGTGGTGTGCGGAGTCCATAAGCGAGGTAGTTTTTGGCAAGTCCAGAGATAAACATGTTAATCCCCTCTTCCCAGGAGTCAAAGCAGAGGGTGCCTGCAGAGTGGATGCCCCATCCCCAGGCGTTGTGACAGTCTTTGGGCATGAGTTTGCCGAGATTACTCTCTTGCTGAGCGATCGCGACTATGAGATAAGGATCGACGCCGTAGGAATCGGAGATGTCCACGATGTATTTGGCGTAATCGAGCATGGGAGAGTCGTATCTAGCCATGTATTTGTGGATCACGATGGGTCTAGCGTCCTCTTTGGCGACGGCAGTTTTAATGGTTATGGCTAGGCGAGGTAGTGAGGTAAAGGTTATGGGACTGTTCTTAAAGGTATTGACCTCTTGGCGGATGAGACCCTGGATTCCTTTGGTCGCGCTATACCCCTGATAAGTCTCGACGCTAAAGATAAAAGTAGGAATGGCCAGGCTAAACCAGGCTATGATTTTGAGTAGTAATTTCATGTTACAGAGTACATCCTGTAACAATGAAGGCTAAATGTCAAGTTGGATGGTTGCCGGGCTA
>CAYNKT010000056.1:0-2792 GCA_964397885.1 uncultured Pseudomonadales bacterium | reverse complement strand
AAGAATACTTGCCAGAGTTGTCAACTGTGAGAAAAACCAGGACAAGCTGGGTGAGCCGTGCAATACCTGTGACAACTGCCGCTCGATCCTTACGTCGAGTGCGGTTGACGTTATTGAGGTCGATGCGGCGAGTAACCGTGGGATAGATGACGTGAGGGAGCTTAAAGAGAAGATTAGATTAACACCCTCGATATTGCCCAAAAAAGTGTATATCATCGACGAGGTGCACATGATGACCACCGAGGCATTTAACGCACTTCTCAAAACTCTCGAAGAACCACCCAAGCACTCCTTGTTTATCCTCTGTACTACCGAAGCGCACAAAGTACCTGAGACGATTAGCTCGAGATGTACACGGGTTTTGTTTACCAAAGCAACAGTACCCGAGATGCAGCGAGCCCTAAGCCGAGTTGTTGCGGGAGAGGGAGCCAAAGCAGACGAAGAGGCCCTTGCGATACTGGCGTCGTCTGTCGATGGGTCGTTTCGTGATGGGATCAAGATCCTGGACCAACTACTTGCATCTAGTCACAATGTATCGGCAAAACAGGTAGAGACAGTGCTTTATGGGTCTGCCGCATATGACAGTTTTGAGCTAGCTCGCGCCCTAGTTGACCAGGATCTACAAGGAGCACTCGATAGTTTTCACAAAGCTTGTAGTCAAGGAGTGGAGTTGACATATCTTTTGACGAGTTTGATGCAACTGATACGGGATGGACTACTGGCAAGCCACGGAGTAGGCAAGAGCAAACTTGTAGTTAAAGGTAACGAAGCTAGGCTTATCGGTGAGCTTGACATGGTGGCTACCAAGCTTGCATCGACGCCCGTGCCAGATATTCTTGTGGAGGTGGTGATAATCGAGTGGTGTAAGGGGTCGGACAATCCGACGATTGAGAGAGCCAAAAAATCAGTCAAGCCCGATCTAGCGGAAAGCCCAGATGAACTTAGCGATCATCAGAGAGTCGTACCAGTTAACGAGACTCTGGGGGTGGACGCGAGCGCAACATGGACTAAGCTCATGGGGAGTCTCAATGGGGATAGCTACTCTCTCGGAGCACTACTTTCTAAGGCTCGGCCGGGAATGCTTCGTGGAAACGAGCTAACGATCGAGGTTCAGTATGAGTTTCACCGCGAACAAATTATGGCGGAAAAATTTCGTGCCCGGATCGAGAGTTTGATCACCAAGATCATGGGTCAGCCTGTGGTTGTGAGATGCCAAGTCAATCCAGGCATGAATAAGTTGAAAACAGTGGCGAAAGTTGATAGGATAGCCGAGTCCGACAAAGAAGAGGAAGCTCTTTTGGCTCAGGCTCAAGAAATATTTAATAATTAGCTAGGAGGCCTTTATGGCGTTTGACAAATTTAAACAACTTGGTCAGCAAGCGAGTCAGCTTAAACAGATAAGAGATCAGGCAGTTGCGATGCAAAAGCAACTCCAGGCTGAGGTTATCGAGGTCGAGGAGGATGGGATCAGAGTGGTAATGACAGCTGACCAAAAAGTGCAGACTGTGACTATCGACGGCAAGTATGAGGAGAGACTTGTGAAGATCCTAAACGACGCGATTAAAAAGAGTCAGCAGATTGCGGCGAAGAAGCTGCAGGAGATGAGTGGGGGACTGAAGGGACTTCTTGGTGGAGGGATGGGCGGAACGCAATAATCTCAGTATGCGCCTACCCAAAATTGTCGAGGATTTAATTACTAGTTTTGAGAAGTTGCCGGGTATTGGTAGGCGTAGTGCAGAGCGTTTGGCCTTTTATCTGCTCCGTGTTCCTCAGCGTGACCTCGATATGTTTAGCGCGTCGCTAGCTAACCTTAAGAAACAGACCAAGCTTTGTCAGACTTGCCATAACTTGGCGGAGAATGATCTCTGTAGCATTTGCGACGATTTACTACGAGAGCACGCCAAGGTGTGTGTGGTGGAGAGTTTTCAGGATGTGATCGCTCTAGAAAAATCGGGGACGTACAAAGGCATATACCATGTCCTACATGGGTCTATCTCTCCGCTTAATAATATAGGGCCAGAGGAGCTATATATCGATACTTTGCTTACTCGAGTGGATAGTGGTAAAATCGGCGAAGTCATTCTGGCGACGAATACGTCCCTAGAAGGCGAGGCAACAGCATTGTATTTGGCTGACAGAATCGAGGAGCGCAAAAAAGTGAATCCCCGGCTCGCTGTTGTTAAAATTACTAGGATTGGGAGGGGACTCCCGACCGGCGTCGAGCTAGAGTATGCCGACGATGAAACGCTCCATCAGGCGATGGAGACAAGAAGAAATGTTTGAGATGAAGCAGTTATTTAAAGAGTTTTTGGATTTTTATAGAAATCAACTTTTGATTGGATTCTTTAAAAAAAGGGGTAAATCCCTGGTAATTCCACATGTAGTTTTTGCGATTGAAAGACTACTCGAGCAGTATGCTGAAAAAAAGACTATCAGAATTTTGGATATGGGTTGTGGTGAAGGTCATTTATTGAGAGTCATCGACCAGATCGGGAAAATATCCGGTTTTTCTGACAAACTTGAACTATATGGATTTGATTTTGATAGAGATATGCTCGAGGCTGCGGCCGAGACAAATCAAGTTAATATAAAACTCATAGAGATAGATTTACGCCATGATACGTTAACTCAATATTATGATTTCTTTGATATTGTAGTTGAGGTGAATACCTTTCATGAGGTATTTTCTTCCTATGTCGGAGAAGATAATACAGATTACCCAGAAACAAAGATCCGATTTGCAAAAGAGAGAATAAATACGCTAATCGGTGAAGTTTCAAAAATGCTAAAAC
>CAYNKT010000055.1:0-3057 GCA_964397885.1 uncultured Pseudomonadales bacterium | reverse complement strand
GGCCACTGTTGGAGTGAATGTTACCTCTCCGGACTCACCGCTCTTGATTATCTCGGTGCGGACGTCTAGTTCGTCTATGACAAAGTCGTGCATCATGTCCACTGAGTTAAGCACGATTTTCACTGTCTCGCCCTTTTTGACGGTAATGACGCTAGGTTTGTAGTAAAAACTTCCTGCCTCTAGGGTAAAGGTATTTTCCTCGGTCATCATGGCAACCTCACTTACGGCTGGAACGGGGTTTTCCATGGCATCTTGACTAGCTTGTTCACTCATTATTTGATCTCCACTACCCTTACTTGTGACAGACCAGACAGCAACACCGAGGAGAAACAAACCCGCAACCAGCCAGGTTGATGTCCCCCGTTTTTTGGGGCTCATTTGTGATTGCATTTTGTCTTCCATGGGTCCTCCTTATTTAGCTGTATACTCATACAATACATGTCCTAGTTAGTATTTGCAAGTCCACCTTTGGTCATGGACTAATGTCTGGTCCTGGAGTAAAATACAGTGCTTATGCAAGACTACAAATCAATCAGAAACGTGGCGGTTATCGCGCACGTTGACCATGGCAAAACAACACTCGTGGACGCCATGCTCAAGCAGACTCATCTATTTCGGGACAACCAAGATGAGATGCGACAGGAGCGGATCATGGATAGTAATGACCTCGAGCGTGAGCGCGGGATCACTATTCTTGCCAAAAACTGCTCAGTGTATTACCGTGATACCAAGATAAATATCATCGATACCCCTGGTCACGTGGATTTTTCGGGTGAAGTAGAGAGAACGCTTTCGATGGCGGACGGGGCGCTCCTCATAGTGGATGCCGCCGAGGGCCCGATGCCGCAGACCCGCTCTGTGCTTCGCCAGGCCCTTGCGCTTAAGCTAAAGACAATTGTCGTAATAAACAAAATTGATAAGCAAAATGCCGACGTTGAGGCTACCTACAAGGCTATTGAGTCTTTGTTTTTGGAGCTTGTGTCGGACGAAAGCCAACTGCTGTTCCCAACCCTTTATGCCGAGGGTCGTAAGGGCGCTGTGTACTTCAAGATCCCCGAGAGTAGCGAGGTGGGTGACGTGAGGCCACTTCTTGACACTATTATCGAAGAGGTGAGGCCGGCAACCGGAGACAAAGAAAAAAGTACCAAAATGCTGATCTCGTCGATTGATTATGACCAGCACGTCGGGCGGATTTCGATAGGCAAGCTGTCCCAAGGGGTACTGAAAAAAGGAATGCGACTCCAGATAGTATCGGGCAAGACCTTTGATCTAGAACATTTGTATGTATACGAGGGACTAGGGCGAGCTGAGGTGCAGACTGTGAGTGCCGGAGATATAGTCGGTTTGACCGGAATATCCCAAGTACAGATAGGTAATACCATCGGGATACCTGGCGAGCTAGAGAGCTACCCTGCCCCCAAGATTAGCGAGCCGACACTACACATGGTCATGTCCGCCAATAGTTCGCCTTTTGCGGGGCGTGAGGGGCAGTTTGTGACTAGCCGGCAGATAGAGGAGAGACTAGAACGGGAGTTAGAAAGCAACCTGAGTCTAAAAGTCGAGAAGATGGGGAGCGGGTCATACCGTGTGAGCGGGAGAGGCGAGCTACATTTGTCGGTACTCCTCGAGACCATGCGACGCGAAGGATACGAGATGGAGGTAGGCAAGCCGCAAGCCATAATCAAGAATGTAGATAACGAAAAGCAAGAGCCGTATGAAAATGTCGAGATTGTCGTCCCACAAGAGTACGAGGGAGCAGTCCACCAGGAGTGTGGGAGACGATTTGCCACGCTTAAGCATGTCGACAGTTTACCGACTGGAGAGGTGCGGATCGTTTACCTGATGCCAACCCGCGTTACCATAGGACTACGGAGTATTCTCCTTACGATGACACGAGGCACGATCATGTACTCGACAGAGTATGTGGGATACCAGGCTCTAGGCAAGGAGCTGCCCAAACTACGAACTGGGGTACTGATCTCGTCGCACGATGGACAAGCATTGGCATACGGACTAGCTAACGCCCAGGAACGGGGAATGACATTTATTGCACCGTCTGCAAGTGTATACGTAGGTATGATCGTAGGTCTAACAAACCGCGACGAGGATATCAGGATGAACGTGACAAAGGGCAAACAACTTACCAATATGCGTAGCAAGAGTAGCGACGGGGTTATTCAGCTTGCTCCTCCCATCGAGATGTCGCTAGAGCAGTGTTTGGACTTTATCGAGGACGACGAACTACTTGAGATTACGCCCAAAAGCCTGAGACTACGCAAAAAGAATTTGTCTGGAATAAGTAACAAGAGGATGAGTTAGTTCTCTGTATCTGGTTCGAGTGGTTCCTCAGTGGGCTCGGGAGTTGGCTCTGGGGTAGGTTTGGGGGTCGAGGTAGGCTCTACGCCTGTATCAAGTCCTTCTGTCTCTGGCTGAGAGATGCTAATGGGGGCGACTTCGATTACTTTGTTGGTACTGGGGCGGTAGAGGATAGCTTTCATGGCTTTGGCATAGATGAGAACACGGTCGCCGTTTTCGGCTTTACTGAAAAATGGCTGGTCTGCGAGCTTGTCCCTGTCGAGAACGGTGGCAACCTGAGGGTCCTCTCCCTCGGGGAGTGCCATAAAGGCACTGATTTTGCCTGTTAACTCTTTGGCTTCTTCGGCGGCAATCATGTCGGGGTTGTTGAGCTTGGCCTCTGCAGTCTGATATTTGGTGTAGTAGTAGTAGGTGCTTGCGGCGCCTGCCCCAACGAGGAGAAGAATAAATAAAGCGGTAAAGAGTTTGGTTTTCATATAGGTTATATTAGCATATTTATCTGCGCGCTACCACTGAAAAATTGCCAAGCTTGCGATAATTGATTTGGGTTTTAGTTTGAGTCTGGGGAGGGTGCTAGCGTGGGTGTAGCTATCGGGACAAGTGGCTCGCTACGGGTCACTGGTGACTCGCTAGTACTTAACGCTCTCCAGTGGTAGGTAAAGTCACGGATTGCAAGAGTCGGCAGTACGATACGGAATCCCTCATTTGTTACGTCAGCTACATACGCCTTTTGTCCGTCCT
>CAYNKT010000054.1:0-3191 GCA_964397885.1 uncultured Pseudomonadales bacterium | reverse complement strand
AACTCTCGGTCTCAGGTTTATGAATCCTGTGCTTTAACCAACTAAGCTACCCTGCCTCGCTCGCCGTAGTTTTAACGAAGGAGAGCCTTCGCTATATATTTTACCATCTCTCGAGTAATAGTCCTACAACAAAAACAGTCCGAGTACTCCAAGTATGATGAGCACCGCCCCCACAGACACTGTCCCTACCGTCACCTCAAACACGCCTGCGTCAGGCAAACTAGACCCTTCCGGCATGGTTACCCTAGGAGAAGCCACCACCGTAGGAGTAGGAGTCGGGACTGGTGTAGGAGTCACTATCGGTGTTGGTGTCGGAGTAGATGTCGGTGTTGGTGTTGGTGTGGCAGTAGGAGTTGGCGTAGGAGTGGGTGTACCAGTTGGAGTCGGTGTAGGCGTAGGTGTCGGAGTCGGCGTAGGCGTAGGTGTCGGTGTGGGTGTAGGAGTAGCGGTAGGACCCGGCGTAGCAGTAGGAGTCGGTGTAGGCGTCACAGACTCCTTCACATAACTCACAATAACTAGGTAATCATTAAAATCTAGTTGGCTCTCGCTCCCCCAGTCTGCCCAACACATCGTTTCAACGGTAGTTTCTGTTCCTATCTTGGCCGCTGCCCAATTGATAAGTTGTGACGCATCACTTCCATTACATTTTTTATTCGCGGTTGGTTTGATCCAACCAAATGATGGTTTGTCTAGCGTAGCCGAGTCAAAGGGTTGCATTGTCACCTGTTGGTTGGCAACTACATCTACTCCCGTAGGGATACTAATCATCTTGTCACCCGCTGGGGCGCTCCGGGGGACTTGCACATCATACGATCCAGCAGAGGTTGTCAATCGAACCACATACGGCGCAGCTAGCTCAGGTGTCACCCCATATCCGGCTACATATAGCATCACCTCACCGGCTTTGGGAAACGTTATTTTTTTGCTAAGCGGCGTCAAAACATTGATGTCAGGAGTAGCCGGGCTAGGACTAGGTTGGGGGGCGCTACTTGATCTTGGGCTTGGAGTCGGACTAGATTTGGGGGTCAAAGACTGTTGGTAAACTAATAGCCCGAGCCCTACTCCCACAACCACGCACAAGAGCACAAGTATCCACAATTTTGACCCACTCGAGCCAATTTTCTTGCCGTTTATGCTCCCTTTTGACTCCGCACTCTCCCCGATCGAGGGGGGCGGTATCAAACCTGGATGAACTTCTTCTGCCATAACTATCTCCTGGCTCCATCATGCCAAACAAATCGCACTTGGTCAACGCCTTGCTTAGTGTATACTCATCAAACTCAGCCTTACTTATAGAAGTATGTATAACACCTCACTGCTACCAGATGCGACATATGGCTGAATAAGCCTAGACATAGAGCAATCTGGAGTCAGTGTGGTGTAGTACTATTACCGCAATGAAAAAACTCATCCTTACTACGTCCACGATGTTGCTCTCGGGCCTTGCGCTTCTACTATACAATCCGCTAGTAGCTGACATCCATTATCATGCCGGCTTTCGGGTTTATAAGGACGGCCAACTTCAAGATTTTAGTGGTCCCCAGTACATGCATCTCGAGATGTGTAGTGTCGATGAGGGAGAACACGAGGATGATCAGCTCGAAAAAGCCCACTTGCATAGCGCCGTTGGCGACGTCGTCCATGTTCATCGGGACGGGGCAGTCTGGCAAGATCTCTTTACCAATATCGGGGTCAGTATAGATAAAGATGCAAGAGGCTACACGAACGGTCAGACTATCCCGAGTATCCTCGCGACCCCCATAGAACCAGGAGCAAGCGTCATTATCGTAGCGGGCGACGAGTCGGGTGTTGATCTCACAAATTTCGTAAGTAGTGAGTATATCCAAAGGGTCGAGAGCCTCAGCGAAACATGCGGTAGCTAATCATTTTTTTCTTGCCAAAATCACTTGATGTCTCTCTCCCCCACTCGTATCTATCTCATCCAGCTCGACGGTCATTCCTGCTTGCTCGACAATCTTTCTATTTTTTGTAACTCCCCACTGCGAGCTCCACATACGCGCTCCGTATAGCATGTGTTCACCCTCCCACTCTCTGTCCCCCATGGACAAAAGTAGATACCCCCCACGTGGCAAAAAACTAGCCAGCACTTTGATCACTCTCTCATGTTCATCTCGCGGAATATGAAACATGGTATAAAAACACACTACGGCGTCCACTTGGTATTCCTCTTTGGCTAGGCTACGAACATCACCTACCATATACTGTCCGGCCGGGCAGTTTTTCTGTGCCAGTCGGACCATCTCCTCCGAGATATCTATGCCTAGTACTACGTGTCCAGCCCCTGCTAGTTGCACACCAATAGGATCCCCACTCCCGCATCCCACGTCCAAAATCGTCGATCCCTTGCGTAGTTTATTTATAAGCTTTCGCACATACTTATCGGATCTAAGTTTACTGCGACTACCGGCGTACTGACTCGCCATTTTGTTATATCCAGGTCTTACTAGTGCCACGCTCATAACCCAATTTTACCCCACTTCTTCTCTATCTTGCCGCCTTCACAATCAATGCTCTGATTTGTTTCTCAACTTCCTTTGTAAGCTTAGTTATGGCAAAAGAAGTCGGCCACATCACCAAACCCTAGAGCAGCATATCTAGACTTAAACTTTTGTGCTCCCTGGAAAAAACAGACTACCTTGCCTTCTTTATTTGCGTATGCCGGCATCCCATACCAAGTTTTTGTAACAAGGCTCAGTGCGCTTTCCTTAGTAATCTCATGGAGTCTCCTAGCCACCGTCCGATCAGGCTCGCTCATTCCCTCGATCTTAGCAAGTACCGCCTCCTCCCCTCCCTTTTTACTCGACAATAGTTCTTTGGCGCGCTCTGCGATCGCTTCCCTCTCAAAGTCCGAAAACCCCTTTCTATTCCTCCAATATATCATCTCAACTCCCCTCTTCTTTTAATCGCCTCGTCAATCAAAAATACTTGATTACTCCTGAGGAGCGGCATCTTGTCCTGTGCAAAAAATCCATGTTCTACCACTTCGTGTGAAGGCTGAAATTCTCCCCCTATCAATATTCCTGTATAACAAATATCTAGTCTGGCCGATTCCCTATCCGTCCTAGTCTTTAGTGGGCTATCCATGCTGACGACCAGCCCCGATTCTTCTTTGATCTCCCGCTCTAACCCTTCACTCGGATGCTCGTTGGCCTTGAGATATCCGCCGGGGA
>CAYNKT010000053.1:0-3224 GCA_964397885.1 uncultured Pseudomonadales bacterium | reverse complement strand
CACTCCGTGCCGCAACCGCCGTCACATAGTCACCCTCTCCGAGAGTAGCTAGCCGCTCGCCTGTCATCTTGCTTAGTAGCTCTAGTGCCCGGAATCTCGGCTTTTTGACAATCGTGCCATAGCGGGGATTGGTTACCATCCCCCATCCACCATGAAACTGCTTGTCGTCAAACCCACCATCCATTACCTCAAAAGGCAAAATCATGTCTACCGCCGTCCCTAGTAAGGCTCGGTTAACAGCCAAGTAATGCGCCGCCGCCCAGGCAGAATCGTAGCTAGCTCCCCGCTCTGGGTCTACCCCCCACTCCGAGATATACAGGTCTTGCGCCCTAGCAATCTGTGGCGCGATCATGTCCCTAGCCTGGTTAACATCACTCACAAATAGCGAGATATCTGTCGAGTATCTGTGCCACGAAAAAAAGTCTATCCGTACCTGTGAGTCTAGTTTTTTATAAAATCCATCAACCCAGGCAGGGTAAAACCCGGTGGTCGCCGGTCCACCTATCTTAAAAGCTCTAGCCCCTTTGACTCCGGCAGCCGAGTTTGCTGCCACGGTATACATCGTCGTATAGTTTTTGTCGCCATACATCTTAAATCCGCCAAACAAATCAGGCTCGTTCCAGACCTCATAAATCACGTTTACCAGCCCTCCCCAATAGTCCCTGGAGTAGTGTGCGACAGTCGCGGCAACCACTTGTCCCCACTCGCCCCACTCCGTTGGCAAATCTAGGATGTCACCCCGGGATATGGCGCTAGGCATATAAGAAAGCGAAAAATAGGGTGTCGCTCCTGCAGCAATAATATCAGATACTATAGCGTCAAGTTTGGTCCAGTTATACACAAGCCGTCCGTCCGCTCTCGATACAGTCTCATAACCGTCATAGATATGGTCTATTCTCACGTACTTAACTCCAGCTCTAGCCAAAATCGGGGCGACTTGGTCTAGCCGCAAGTCCGCTCCCTCAGGCTTCTCAAATCCTTGTCCTACCCCATGCCATATCTCCCTCAAGCCCCCCTGACCTCGAGAAACATCGACCACGATAGCCGCTGGCTTATAGCTTGCGCCCGTCAAAATCCTCCATGCTTGCGAGGCTAGCTGCAAAGTCCAAGGCAGTGTTAGTAGTAGTATCAAAACTAGTGAAAGCGGTTTCCAGTTTTTGCGAAGATAGTTTTTCATCGTTTGCTCCTTGACCTTTACTTTTTTACCCATATCTCAAGTTAGCATATTTCGTGGCTCTTGACTATCATGGTACCAATGTGATAAGCTATAGGACATATGAAAGCAATCTTTAGTGGTGTTATCACCTTCTTATTAATCGGCATTATTGCCTTTGCTATTCTTCGTGCCCGGGGCTTACTTGGCACAAGTAATACGTCTACCCCCTCACCAAGTCCTTCGGTCGTTACCAACTGGGACATGCTCCCAGACACCGCTCCTGACGCAACTCCCTCACCCACCCCTAGTGCAACTCCTCGTCCATCGACTAGTCCTGTAGGAAAAGGTGGCGTCACGACAGGCGCTGTCCAAGGTGCCACGACCACAGTAACCAAAGTCACAACCACGAGTACCGTAACTCATGTCAATATTACCGCTATCAAAACCAGTGACTGCGGCAGCTACACTGCCAAGATCGAGGAGATAAACGGCCCGCTTACCCTCTCCTACAAAATTCACGACAACTACTCGGCTGCAATTACTGTCTGGAAAGACAACGGCGAAGAGATAGTCAGTGAGACCCTATATACCGGCGACGGCGTACTCACCAAAGTCGACGGAGTAAGCGGACTCAAAATCCAAGCTAGCGCAAGTAAATGTGACGAGCCCGACTTTACCTGGCTCGAAATCACTGCCTCAAGATAGTCAATGCAAGGCAGAAGCCTGCGAGTAGCTTCCTCGCAATTTAGGTCGCCCTCGAAACATATTCACCCGTATCTGTATCCACAATAATCGTATCTCCTGCTTTAACAAATAGTGGTACTAGTACCTCGACACCTGTCTCGACAGTGGCTGGCTTCTTGGGCGCGTTTACGGTATTGCCTGCGACAGCCTCCGACGCCTCGGTTATCTTGAGTTTGACCTTGATCGGGAACCGGCAGCCTATGACATCTCCCTCATAAAACAAAAAGTACATCTTCATTTCTGGGAGCAAGTATTTTTCTTTTCCGTCAAAAATCGAAGCAGATATCTCAAACTGATCAAAAGTCTGAGCATTCATAAAGTTATAGGTGTTTCCGTCTGCATAAAGATACTGCAACTCGACAGTATCCACGTCCACCACCTCTACCTGATCAGCAGACTTATAAGTATATTCTTGTACAGACCCTGTTTTGACGTTCTTTAGCCTGGTTTTCGCAAAAGCAGACCCTTTGCCGGGGAAATAAAATTCGCACTTAAGAACCACATACGGCTGATCCTTAAAAAGGATAAACATATCCCGCTTGAGCTGGTTAGCTTTGATTGCACTCACAAAGATATTATAGCTCTTCTCAGGTGGTTTGGACAACACAGCATGAGCAACCACAAAGCGAGCATCAAGGGATCTCGTGTATTTTTCAAGTTGCCAAACATGCGCAGGTGTGACTGACACCGAGCACTGAGGTCGCCCCACTAGCAAGTGGGGACAGACCGTTTTGGCGTTTGCAAAAATACGCGGGAACCCAAGCGAGCAAAGTTATTTAAACATCTCTTCAACTGGAAAAAACAAAGTATCGGCGATCGAGGGTGTGTCAGCAAAAAGCATCGCCAGGCGATCTACTCCCACCGCTATCCCTCCCGTCTCTGGCATCCCCCACTTCAAGGCCTCAATAAAATCACGGTCCATCGGAAACTCCGTCTTACCTAGTCTCTTGCGCTCCGCGAGATCTGCCTCGCACCGAGACTCCTGTTCCCGCCAGTCAGTCAACTCCGAAAATATATTCCCTAGCTCTACTCCTGCCAGATACACCTCCGCGCGCTCAGCGTAGCGTGGGTCACGAGCTTTTTTCGCTAGCGCCGCTTGAGCAACCGGATAATCGTATAACACTGTTGGCCCTTTCTGCCCGAGCCTCGGCTCTACCTCATTTGCTATGATCTGGTTCCAAATTTCCTCCCACGTCGTAGCATCTGTAATCAGGTATCCCTTCTTTCGACCTGCTAGCTTAAGTTTGTCACCGTCGAGCATTGTCTCCTCGTCCACTCCCGCATATTCGAGAAATGCCTCCGCAACGCTTATCCTCTCCCACGG
>CAYNKT010000052.1:0-3347 GCA_964397885.1 uncultured Pseudomonadales bacterium | reverse complement strand
GCTGGCGGGACCAGCGAGGCTAATGAGCGCGGAGTCGCGGCGGGGATTCCTAAGATTATAAGGATCAAACTGAACGGGCTTACCCCAGCCAAAATGGAAAATGAGCAGGGCAATGGTGCCTACTGGGTCTAGGTGGGAGAGGGGATTGAGAGTGAGCCTCCCCTGCGAACGTGGAGTTGGATCACCGAGATGGTCGGCAGCAGCAGCGTGGGCGGCCTCATGAACGGTGATTGCGATTATGAGGGCAATTGCCCAAAAGATAAAGGACAGCATGATAGGTGGAGTATACCCCACTTTGCCAAAGGCTTCGAGGGGTTGTATATATTAATTTATTATTGACATTTATGAGGAATATGATATCCTATAGGTTATGAAAAAACTACTTGCGAGTCTTTTTGTATTAGGGTTAATTAGCGCTTTTGCCGCGACCACAACTCAAGCAAATGAGGGAACAGTCGAGCTATCTAGCTCCGTTGTATCCTGTGAAGGTGTCTCGCTTTGGAACGAAAATTCGTACCGAATTACCGGAAGATGTGAAGGGCTAGTTTATCCTTATCAAACACAGTACGAGCACTATGTAATTTGGGCTAAAACTGATGTCAAGGGCGATCTAGTCAGGATCGATGAGGTAGAGCGGGGATACTTTGATGGGAGTGTAGCTGCTAACTTTGGTTCAGTTTATATTACCGCCGAGACTTCTGGACTACCTAGGAGACCTAGTGATAAGACGGTAGTTTCTGGCAAGATTGTAGGCTTTAGCTTTGACAATACTGTTACCGAAGTCGCTCCAGCTGCAACTCCTGCACCTGCTGCTGCAGATAACGGGACGATGGTTGTGCAAAACGGAGCTACCCAGACAGTTGCTACGTCGAGTACAGTCGGTAAGGTTGTCGGCCGGATCTTGAGCTCACTCCTTGTTATTATCGTGGTTGTCGTGGTACTGGTAATCGGTGCTTCACTGATATTTAGACGAAGGGGTAGCGTAAGCTCCTAGTCTCGTGATAGAATAACCCCCATGTCGTACGTTTGTGATATTTGTTCTAAGGGGCGTGATGTGGGACACAATGTCTCTCACGCTAAGAATCGTACCCAAAAAATCCGCAAGCCCAATCTCCATGTACATCGGATGGTGACGAGTGAGGGTAAGCTCAAGATGCTCCTTTGTACTAAGTGCAAGAGAATGGTGAAGGGCAAGTAACTTGCCTGAGATAGTATAATTTCATTATGAGTAATTTATATGAAGAGTGAAATTGGTTTTGAGCCTGGTGACTTTGATCCTAGTAGAGCACTGAAACAAGATGTTAATCGGATTTTGGCGGCAGCTGTTTTGTTGATACTAACGGCTGGTTCATGTGCTGGCTTTGTGTATTTTCTGGACAAGATTGGTAAGTGAGTATATTTTTCCGTTATACTAGACTCTATGAGTCAACTGTCCACACTGTTAGTTACCATTCCACGTGAGTCTGAGGTGACGCCTGAGAGTGCGGCGACTTTTCTCTCGACTTTCCCCTCAGTACTACACAAGTCGCTCTTTGAGACCCTGATTAAGGGTGAGCGCAAACCTGTCATAGCCCTCGAAGTCGCGGTATGGGAACAAAAGATCAGGTTTATGGTGACCTGTTCGACTCATCTCGTGCAGTTTGTGACGGCACAGATAGGCTCTACTTACCCTCTAGCAAGCGTGACAGCGGTTGCAGACCCTTTGCCAGCAGTTGTAGCCCGTCTCAAGGTCGGGGAGCTCCGGCTCACGGCTGCTAGCCACTATCCGATCAAAACGTGGAGCGATTTCCGTGATACTGATCCCATTAACAATTATCTCTCGGTTTTGTCCAAAGCAGAGGCGGATGAAGTGATCTGGATGCAGTGGGTTCTCTGCTATGCGGGTAGCAAATGGCAAGCCGACGGGAGGGGGGCGATAGACCGAGGACGAAGCATGGGAGCGACGCAGAGCCAGCATGGCTATACGGAGAGGCGGGGGAGTCTACCTAACCAGAGGGGGATAGAGGACAAAATCGCTCACCCAGGGTTTATGGTCACGACCAGAATAGCGAGTAACAAAAGCGGGAGACTAAATGAGCTCTCGGCGGTGTTTGGTGTGTACGCCAGATCTGATGGCAACTCTTTCCGTTTGGCAACACCACTACTATCTAGTCAGGCGTGGCAGAGACGGCTGGTCAATCGTGAGGCTCTCGCAACACGAGTTATCAATGTCCCCGAGATGGCGACACTTTGGCATCTCCCTAGCGACAAGGTTAAGATACCGATGATTATGTGGGGACAAAAAGTACTGTCCGAGCCTCCCGAAAATTTGCCAATCGCAGAGGGGATGAGTGAAGAGGAGAGAAACAAAACTAACTTTTTTGCCAGAACAATGTTTCGTAACCGTGACCTTATTTTTGGAATTAAGGATATAGACCGTAGACGTCATATGTGGGCGATAGGTAAGACGGGAACGGGCAAATCTACCTTGATTTCTAATCTGGTGATTGACGACCTCAAAAAGGGTAGAGGGGTTGCAATTATTGATCCACATGGCGATCTGTCCGAGACCATACTTGACTACATCCCGGCAAGTAGAATCAATGATGTTATTTACTTTAATCCCATTGACCGTGAGAGGTCGGTCAAGCTCAATGTGTTGGAAGTCAAAAATCCTGCTCAGCGAGAGCTAGTGGTATCGGGGATTGTCGCAATATTTAACAAACTGTATGGACATTCTTGGGGACCGAGACTCGAGTATATTTTGCGAAATACGCTGCTTGCCCTCTCTGAGGTGCCGGGAGCGTCACTTGCGGATGTGACGAGGATGTTGACCGACAAAGGATATCGACAAGGAGTGGTTGGTAAAATTCATGACGAGGTGATTGTCAGGTATTTTCGGGATGAGTTTGAGCGGATGCCAGATAAGATGATGCAGGAGTCGATCTCACCTATACTTAACAAAGTAGGTCAGTTTGTCTCGAGCCCCATGATTAGGTCGATTATTGATGCACCGACCTCGAGTTTTGATCTCGAAGAGGTCATGAACGAAGGCAAGATCCTGATTGCTAACCTCTCGCAGGGCAAGGTCGGAGAAGATAACGGGGCACTCCTCGGGGCGATGTTGATTACCAAGATGCAACTTGCAGCCATGAACAGGGTGGAAATTCCGGAATCTGAGAGGCGTGATTTTTATCTCTATGTCGACGAGTTTCAGAACTTTGCGACGACTAGTTTTATCAAAATTCTCTCGGAGGCACGCAAATACAAGCTCAACCTAATGATGGCTAACCAATACATGGCTCAGATCCCGATGGATGTATCTAAGGCGATCCTGGGTAACGCTGGGAGTATCACGGCTTTTACGA
>CAYNKT010000051.1:0-3435 GCA_964397885.1 uncultured Pseudomonadales bacterium | reverse complement strand
CTCCACGCTCCACCCCGCCTCGCTCATTAGCTGTACTAGATAAGGGAGATCCATTACAACCACATATCGTCCCGGGGTCTTGTTAAAGCTCATCTCAACCACACTCCCAGTAATCAGCTTATCCCGCTCGATTCCTTTTTGGATCATCCGCTCTTGCCAGAGGTTCCAGGTCGTTATAAATAGGAGTCCACCCGGCTTGACGTGCTTTTTCATCTCGCGTAGTAAATATAGTTGGTGCTTACGCTCTGGCAGGTGGTGGATCACTGCGACACAAAAAACCGCCTCAAATTTGGGTAGCTTGTCCCACACTGCTGGGTCAACCGCATCACCATACTCAAACTTATGTTTGGGGTAAGTTAGCTTGGCCTGAGCAAGGAGAGTCTTACTAAAATCAAATCCATAATAGCTGACTCCTTTGGGGAGTCCCGATACCAGCCGCCCGTCCCCACATCCCACGTCTAGTACCGATCCACCCGGCTTGACCATTTCTAGGTACTTTTGGGTGATTGGCCAGTTGTTTGTGGTCTCGCCATAGGTTTTTTTTCTGGTTTTGCTAAAATAAAGCCCTGTCTCATCATACATAGACTGGACTTGTTTCATTATGTCAAAAGCACTCACAACACCTCCCTCATTATCCGAGCTATTCTTACGTGATAATAGCAAATTAACCGTTAACTCTCTATACACATTAAAGAGGTCTTGGGCAAAAGAGCTAGGCACTACTCCTCGCGACTCCGACGTCCTCGCAGTCTACCGCGATCTCGCCCAAAAAGGCCTAATTGAGTCGAGTCCCGATCTCGCCAGGGCCCTTATTACCCGCCGTGTCCGCACCATGAGCGGGGTTACCCCCTTTGCCGTCATGACCAAACCCTATGTCTGTCCCGGACAGTGTACCTTTTGCCCCCTCGAGCTAGGTATGCCTAAAAGCTATCTGTCCGACGAGCCAGCCGCCGCCCGCGCCCGCATGATGAACTTTGACCCAAGGGCGCAAATCGAGTCCCGTCTCAAGCAGCTAGAGGATACCGGTCACGAGACCGACAAAATCGAGCTCATCGTCATTGGTGGGACCTTTAGCAACTATCCCCGGGATTACAAGCGCGCATTCTTCAAGGACATGATCGATACGATAAACGGGGTTGTGAGCGCTAGCCTAGAACAAGCTCAGGTCTATAACGAGACCGCCCCCCGCCGTATTGTTGGCATCTCTATAGAGACTCGCCCCGACTGGATCGACGAGACCGAGGTCAGGCTACTTCGCGAGCTTGGTGTTACCAAAGTCCAGGTAGGAGTCCAGGCATTTGACGAGGAGATCTTACGTAGAGTTAACCGCGGTCACTCGCTTAGTGCAGTAGCCTCGGCAACACAACTGTTAAAAGACGCTGGGATCAAGGTTTGCTACCATTTTATGCCCAACCTCCCCGACAGCACCCCGCAAAAGGATCTGGCGATGGCACGTCTTATGTATGAGGATCCTCGCTTCAAGCCCGATTTTCTCAAAGTATATCCGGCACAAGTCATCCCAGGTACAGAGATGTTTCGTGAGTGGGAGCGGGGTGAGTACGTACCATATAGTGAGGACAAGTTAGTAAAAGTCCTCAAAGAGATCAAAAAATTTACTCCCCCCTATGTTAGGATCGATAGACTAGTTAGAGATATTAGCAAAAAATGGGTCGCCGCAGGCACGCGTAACACCAACATGCGGCAAGTCATATTACGTGAGCTCAAAAATGAAGGATTTGCTTGCCGCTGCATTCGCTGCCGGGAGGCGAGGGGACACGTTTTGCTAGGTGAGCCCGAGTTGCATGACCTACTTATAGAAACGCTTGGTGCCGAGGAACACCTCCTAACCTACGAGCAAAATAATCGGTTATATTCCTTGCTCCGCTTACGTCTCCACACTGGGACGCCGCTTTTCCCGGAGCTTCTAGGAGCCGCGATTATCCGCGAGGTTCATACCTACGGGGTCGCAACCAAAGTAGGTGAGCACAAAAAATCTCGTAGTCAGCATCATGGTCTCGGATCACGGTTAATAAAGCATGCCGAGGAGCTCGCAGCAGGTGCAGGGTACAAAAGAATCGCCGTTATTAGCAGTATCGGCACCCGCAGCTACTATCACAAATTTGGCTACTCCCGTGAGGGCACCTACATGGTCAAAAATATCTAGATAAGTTTTTCTAGTGTCGCAATATCGATCTTTTTCATCTCCAAAAATACCTTCATCACTTTTGCCATCTTTTCTTTATCTTTACCTGCAAAAAACTTTTCAACACCCTCAGGCACGATCTGCCACGAAACCCCATACTTGTCTTTGAGCCACCCACACTGCTCAGACTCAGGTACTGCCGAAAGCTTGTCAAAGTATTTATCGATCTCCTCCTGGTCGCGACAGGTGACTATTATCGAGATCGCTTCGCCAAACGTGAATTTATGATCCCGTCTGCTATCCATCGCTCCCATTTTTTGTCCCAAAAGATGAAAGTCCAGGTACATCACGCTCCCCTCGATATCTGGCTCCATGCCAGCGGGGTACCTACTAACTGCCTTTATCTCGCTATTATCAAAGACACTGGTATATAGCGCAACCGCCTCCTCAGCTCGTCCTGCATTTTGTCCGGTATACATGAGAACTGGGGTAACTACCTTCGGGATACCCGGTTCTACCATGATGATCTGCCACGAAAATCCATACTTGTCCTCTACCCAGCCGTACTTTTTGCTAAAAGGATACTCTCCTAGCTCCATTAGCACCTTGCCATTCGGTGTGAGTTTGTGCCAAATATCCTCTACCTCGGCTTCCGAGTAACAGGGGATATGAAAAGAGATAGCGGGACTAGGCTTAAAGTAAGGGCCGGCGGACATCAGGACAAAATCAAACCCCATGAGTGATACATTGATAATCTCGACCTCTCCCGAGGGTGTGTCATGCATCTCATAACGGGACACGATCCGCGTGTCAGGGAATGTTTGGCAATAAAACTCCGCGGCCTCGCTTGCCTCCTTGTCATACCAAAGATTGACAGAAATTTTATTCACAGACACCTCCTTAACTCATACCATTATAGTCCTACATAAACCATCATACACCAAATTGCAACTCGTGCTATAGTTTATCCAAAGGGGGGGATATGAAATTTAATCTTCGATTGCTTTATCTATATTTATTCTCATTTGTGGGGCTTCTGATCACCATTATCGGGAGTATCCAGCTACTTGACCTTGCTCTCAAGACCTATGTTTTCAAGGTCACTGAGTACAGTTACTACCCAGAGCCCGTCAAACTTGATGGAGGAATGGTAGTAGATCAAGAAGAATTAGCTCGCAGAAACCAAGAAGAGCAGAATAGTCAAAGAAAGCGTCAGTTTAGTAACAGCCTCGCCATGCTACTGGTCGCTACTCCTGTCTACCTTTATCACTGGGCTACCATCAAAAAAGAAG
>CAYNKT010000050.1:0-3516 GCA_964397885.1 uncultured Pseudomonadales bacterium | reverse complement strand
CCTCCCCCCAAATACATCCCCTTATCTGGGTCATCCCCTCAGCTACTCTCTTTCTCTCGTTTACCTACTACCTCCTTATCCCGCCCACCAAGCCGCTCTCACCCCTTGCTTACCCCCAGGCTGCACCAGTTGTCCGCCAATCACTATCTCAACCAGACGTGCAACCACTTCCTTACTACCTTGCTGCCTCGCGCAAATATTTGCAGCAAGCCCGTACCATCTCTCACCACAAAGGAGCTACCCAAACACCAACCGACCGGCAAGAGATCATTACCCTTCTTAGCGAAAGTCTCAAAATGGCCAACAACGCAGTCTTACACTACGCCCAATCCCCCGAGCCCTATCTCAACCGAGCAGTTCTTTTCGACAATATCTCCGTAATCGATCCAAGCGTTGTCCCGATTGCCAAGCAAGATCGCGAAATCGCCGCACGCCTAGGAGGCGGAGAAAACATCAACATCGATCCTTCGGACCTAATCCAAGCTCAGCCCATCCAAGAAGCCACCCTCACTGACAACATCGCGATCGCTTTTCCCCAAGACAAAACCCTCGATCCTATCGAAAGTAATGAGTCTAGTAACACTCGTAAAGGTATCGCCATTATTCCTGCCGGTCAAACTCAAGTAATTGTAAATCCTTCTCTTCTTGCACCAGACGATCTAGTCTACTTTACACCTAGTAGTAGCATTGACAATCACGTTCTCACATTAAGTAGCAAATCAACCTGCAAAGAGTCCGAGTCATCCTGCCACCCCGCCTTCACTCTCTCCCTCGAGAGCCCCATGTCTCGCGACATCTCCGTCGACTGGTGGATTGTAGAGTAATCCCCTATCCTTCTTTTAGATTAGCCAAAAACTGCTTATTACTCTTGGTTTTTTGCAGTCTCTGGATTAGATCTTGGACGTAGCCTAGCTGGTCGCCTTGGCCGTTCCCTCCATTGATGAGATCAATCATGCGTCTTAGGAGTATCACGCTTTGATACTCAGAGTTAGAGAATAATAGATCCTCGCGCCTGGTGCCAGACTTAACTACATCAATTGCTGGATAGACTCTCCTCTCGGCAAGTCTGCGGTCGAGGTGAAGCTCCATGTTACCCGTACCCTTAAACTCCTCATACACCAGCTCGTCCATCCGGCTCCCCGTGTCCACCAGTGCCGTACCTAGGATAGTGAGACTACCTCCACCCTCCATCTTGCGGGCTGCGCCAAAAAACTTCTTGGGTGGATAAAGTGCTGCCGGGTCAAATCCACCAGATAGTGTTCTCCCCGACGTTGGGATTGCTAGGTTGTATGCCCGGGCCAGCCGTGTAATCGAGTCGAGGACGATAACTACATCGCGACCCTCCTCTACAAGCCGCTTGGCACGCTCTAGAGCCACTTCAGCAACTCTTGTCTGATCCTCTGCCGGCTCATCAAAGTTACTAGCCGCACACTCTCCTGGTATCTGGCTATCCTTCGTCACCGCCTCTAGGTGTCGGCGAATGTCCGTGACCTCTTCTGGACGCTCCCCAATGAGAACCGCCATCAGGTGAATCTCGGGATAGTTTTTGGCTATACCGGTTATCACATCTTTCATGATGGTCGTCTTGCCTGCCTTAGGAGGCGACACTATCATTCCACGTTGCCCTCGCCCAATCGGCGCGACTAGATCGATAAGCCTAGTTGAAAGTGGCTCTGTTCCTGTTTCTAGGGTTATTTTTTGGTTAGGATAAATCGGGGTAAGATTGTGAAACTTGATACGTCCGCGGAAATTTGAGTTGGGACTCATACCATTGATCCGTGATACTGTCATAAGCCCCAGGTATCTCTCGTTATCGCGCTTTGGCCTGGCACTCCCCTCAACAAAATCTCCTGGGCGAAGTCCCAGTTTACGGATTACCATCGAGGAGATATAAGTATCTTGATCTGAAGGCGAAAACTGCGGTCGCAGTAGTCCGTGTCCGTCTGCCGACATATCCAGATATCCTGCAATGGGTTCACCCGCCGGAGCCTTGGCGTAGGAGGGCTCGCCCTGAGCTTGCCTAACAGGCTGACCCTGAGTCTGTTGAATAGGCATATCCTGAGATGAAGTCTGGATCTTTGCTTGCTCAGTCTTAACATCCGTCACCTGTTTACTATTTACTGATTCCTGTTTACTATCTTTCACTCCTGGCATAACATCCTCCTTCGGTCCGCCGTAGCTTTAGCACAGGCGACCATTTATTTAGAAATATTTTTTCGACAAAATTAATAACTTGACTCGCCCTAGAATTAAATTCTAAAATCTTTAATCTGATATTCGTGGGGAACAATGGTAGTATCTCAAAAAATATGTTGTTCGTCAACTTAAGTATCTGAGGGTCTCACATGTTCAGTATCGGAGGGCTATGAGCCTGCCCTATCTCACATGCCCCCCGATACTACTCACGTAATTATTCGTGATCAAGACATTATAAGCCTAAACACTACCTGTAGTGTGTACCCGCCATGCATACACACAAAATGTAGCTTGACGTGATATACAGGTGTGTTAAAGTACTGCTTACGCTTGTGCTTGTCCTAAACCTTGCACAACGTATCTGAAACAGAGCATTGCTACTCGTGATCCCGGTCTAGGTGAATCAGCGGTAGGAATGCTCTTTTCGTCTAGAGAGCACAGCTCTCCAGACCCACCCTTCCGAAGTAACCTATTTACAATACGGCCGAATAGGCAGTTGGTGTAAATTAGTGTTACGAAGGAGAGTCGTTCTCTCTCCCAAATTTTTTCTTTTTCAATCTCTCGACCTGGGCAAGTGGTTTTAAGTAGCTCGCACTATATCACCTCTGGTACGTTATGTCAACCTATAAGTATTTATACCAAACTAAAGTTCACAACCTATAACAAATAGTCCCCCTGGTACCTAGCACTTTTTACCAACTGTGGATAACTCCAACAAATACCTTGATAACTCCAACATCACCTAGATTACTAGCTACTATATGACTATCTGACCAATCTCTCTACACATCTCTCTCGAGTAAATCGTCGTATAACCCAGTTTCTTGGCCTCTTTTATTCGTTTATCACTCCACGTCACGGATCTAACTTCACCTAGTAACCCCACTTCGCCGATTGCTACTGCATCAGTTGGTAGCGGCTTGTTTTTGTACGAAGAGGCAACCGCCATTGCGATAGCTAGGTCAATCGCAGGTTCCTTTACCATCAGTCCTCCCGTCACCTTGACAAATACATCCTTAGTCCCGAGGTTGAGTCTTGCATGCTTGGCAAGAACTCCGAGTAGTATCTGTACCCGTCTCACATCCACCCCCTGTGCCACGCGTCTAGGAACAGGCAACTCCGAGTCTACAACTAGTGCCTGTACCTCAACGAGTACTGGTCTGGTGCCCTCCATTACGACTGTCACACAGCTCCCACTCGCCCCTTGCTCTCGCTCCTCAAGAAACACCTCGCTAGGGTTAGTCACCTCTTCCATTCCCGACGAAGCCATCCGGAAGACTCCCACCTCATCCGTCGCCCCAAATCTATTCTTTACAGTCC
>CAYNKT010000049.1:0-3667 GCA_964397885.1 uncultured Pseudomonadales bacterium | reverse complement strand
CCCCAGGTTTTGTTTTTGAGTCGACGCATGAGAGCTTCTTCTAGCATGTCAAAATCGCTCATTGTGTGGGGACGCTTGATTCTAAATCTCCGATACTGCCCCGGGTTGATTTGGCCGTTTTCGGCGACGACCATGGTGACTACTGAGTGGCTGAGCTGAAAGGTACTGGCGTCGTAGCACTCGATGCGAGATAGTGAGAGAGACCCTAGATGATAGAAGTTAGATAGAGTTTGCGTTAAGTCTGAAAGATCTTTTTCGGAGGAGGAGTAGCTCACGATCTGGTCATTGGTAAAGGAATGTGTTTTAATCGCATGCTCAAACCTAGCGATCTTGTCTCGGAGCGCTAGCGCCGATTCGTAGGTATCGGGATGGTTGAGAGCTTTGAGCTCTTTATTTAGATCAGTAACGACAGGTTCGATTTTGCCCTCTAGTATCTGGATAATTTGGAAAATTTGCCGGCGGTATAGACGCTTGGCAAGTTGTTTTTTGTCGCCCTCGAGCTTGGTGATCCCAGATGGGCAGGGATGGCAGAGGCCAAGATGGGAGTAGAAGCAGCTACGCGCCGTAATACTTTTTTGCTGGCAGAACGGGATGAGACGACGGATTGTACGGAGAGTCTCCTCGGCGAGTTTGCTAGAGGGAAAGGGGCCAAACAATTTGTATTTGGTATTAAGTATTTTGTATTTTGTCTGGAGGTCGCGGGCGCGAGTTAGGCGCGGCTTGGGGAAAGTGTCACTAAGGTTAATCGTGATGTAGAGGTAGCTTTTGTCGTCGCGAAGCGCGCGGTTATAGGGAGGAAGGTACTGCTGGATTAGCTTGGCCTCGAGAATGAGAGCGAGGAAGTCGGTTGCTGTCACTATGTAGTCTAAATGGTCGTGCTGAGCTTGAATTGCAGACTCCTGGGGGTCGTACTTGGCCATGCTCGCGTGGCTTTTGAGTCTGGCACGAAGATTAACCGATTTGCCGATGTAGAGGACTCGACGACCTGACATGTATCTATATACCCCGGGTGTGGTGGGAGCCTCGCTCGGTGTACTGATTGTGATCCAGGTTAATTTGTTTGACATATTTGGTATTATATAAAGTATTAGTCGTTTATGGGATATATTATGAGTGATGTTGAAATTCCAGTTTCAGCTCTAGATAAATTAGCAGCTTTGGAAAGAGTTACTTCAGAGATATTTCTTTAGATATTTGCCGGTGTGACTATTGGCGATTTGTAGAATACCCTCGGTTGGGCCCTGATACAAAAGGTTACCTCCGCTCTCTCCTCCCTCGGGTCCGAGATCGATCACGTAGTTGCAGTTTTTGATCACATCCAGGTTGTGTTCGATAACTATCACAGTGTTACCCTTTTCGACCAGTTTTTTGAGTGTAAACATCAGCTTGTTGATGTCGTCAAAGTGAAGTCCGGTTGTGGGTTCGTCGAGGATATATACAGAGTTGTTGGCATCACGCTTGCCTAGCTCGGAGGCGAGCTTGATGCGCTGCGCCTCGCCACCTGAGAGAGTGGGGCTGCCCTGCCCGATCTTGAGGTACCCTAGCCCGACTTCGCTAAGAAGCTTGAGTTTGTGATAGATACGGCTATGAGCACGGAAAAAGTCGCCGCCCTCCTCGATCGTCATTTCGAGGATGTCATAAATCATTTTGCCTTTGTAGAGAACCTCGAGGGTTTCGTGGTTGTAACGGCGTCCCTCGCAGACATCACATTTGACGTAGACATCCGGCAAAAACTGCATCCCGATCTTGATGACTCCCCCACCCTGGCATTTTTCGCATCTGCCTCCTTTGGTGTTGAAACTAAAGCGCCCCTTTTGATATCCCCTTAGACGAGCCTCCCCGGTTGCGGCAAAAATATCGCGGATCTCGTCAAAAAAGCCGACATAGGTTGCGGGATTGCTGCGCGGGGTGCGCCCTATTGGACTTTGGTCTACGTGGTAGACAGAGCGTACATACTGATAGCCGTCTAGCCGGTCGTACTTGCCGATATTGTCCGACCAGGTGCCATTTACGTAGTATTTGAGGGCGGGATAGAGAGTGTCTGTGATGAGGGTGCTTTTGCCGCTTCCGGAGACACCCGTAATGCCAACAAGATTGCCGAGCGGTAGACTAATATCGATATTTTTGAGGTTGTGGCAAGCGGCGCCTTTGAGCGATAGGACCCCAAGTTTTTTGACAAGCGGTGGGGGTGCTAGCTCGATTGATTTGGCGCCAGATAGATAGGCGCCTGTTAGTGATGCAGGGTTTTGCTTGAGGTCATCGACAGTCCCGACAGCAGTTACCCGGCCACCATGCTCTCCTGCTGCGGGCCCTAGCTCGACGAGGTAGTCGGCTGCACGGATAGTCTCCTCGTCGTGTTCGACGACGATAAGGGTGTTGCCGAGACTAACGAGATTGCGAAGAGAGCTAATAAGGGCATCTACGTCGCGGCTGTGTAGACCTATCGAGGGCTCGTCGAGCACGTACAAAACGCCAGTTAAGCCCGTGCCTATCTGACTAGCTAATCTGATCCTTTGTTGCTCTCCGCCGGAGAGCGTACGACTAGCCCGGTCGAGGGTAAGGTAGCCGAGGCCGACGTTATCGAGAAAACGTAGGCGTGAGGAGACTTCTTTGCGGATGCCCTGCCCCACGGCTTGCTCATAGGTTGTGAGTTTTTGGTCTAGATCACTATCAAAGTAGCTGAGTAAATCTTTTACCGAGAGAGAGGTGAGCTCGGTGATGTTCATGCCGTCGATCGTGACAGCTAGTACCTCTTTTTTGAGTTTTTTGCCCTGACAGTCGGGACAGACCTCGGAGCGAAAGTACTGCTTGAGATCGTTCCGACTCCACTCGCTCTCGGTCTCGTAGTAACGAGCCTCGAGGCGGGGGATGATGCCGTCCCAGGTTTCGTGGATGGCGGTAACTTTGCCTTTGAGGTTTTTGCCGGTAATACGGTACTCACGGCCAGTGCCGTAAAGAAGCATTTTGAGCTTGTCGGGGGGGAGCTTGCCCAGCTCGAGCTGCAGGTCGATCCCCTCCTCTGCCGCTACTGTGTCTATGGTACGGGAGTACCAAGTTTCGGACATAAGTAAGCGGTTAAATGGGAGGATACCGCCTTGTTTGTAGGATAACCGGGGGTTAATAAGGCGCTCGGGGTCGATTAGCTCGATATTGCCTAGCCCTTTGCAGGTTTCGCAGGCGCCGAGGGGGGAGTTGAAGGAAAACATGCGGGGCTCGATCTCGGAAATGGCGTAGCCACAGGCGGGACAAGAGTAGTTCTCGGAGTAGAGAGTATCTATCCCCTCATGACTAAGAATAACAAGTCCCGAGGAGAGATTGCAGGCTTGTTCGATGGAGTTTGTGAGACGACTGGTGAGATTTTGGGCAAAGATCGGATCTTGATAAGAGTGATAGTCTACCCCAATTTGGTCAATGACCGCCATGATGGTGTGCTTGTTGGTTTTGAGGAGGGTAAAGTCGTCTCCCAAGTTGTGGGAGACGCCGTCGACTACTACCTGAGAGTAGCCATGGCTCACGAGATTTTGGAACAGGGAGCTAAACTCGCCCTTACGACCGGAAACGACGGGAGAGAGGATGGTAAGCTTTTGAGGAATGCTTTTGTTTTCTCTCAGAATGGAGCTAATTTGCTCGGTCATTCTAGTAGTTATTTCGTCGAGCGTGAGACGGG
>CAYNKT010000048.1:0-3933 GCA_964397885.1 uncultured Pseudomonadales bacterium | reverse complement strand
ATGCAAGATTGGGTAAGAGTGTGGAATAAAAGGAAAAATCGGATCAGAAGGTCGAGTTGGGATCGTGCGAGGATACTCAAGACTCTAGGCATAGTTGCGATCGCCGGGACTCTGCTTGGGGTATTTTTAATGATGTTTCTTTTTGCCTGGTTTGCCAAAGACTTGCCTAACCCAGACAGAGTTGTGAGACACGACGGGTATTCGACTAAGATAAGAGACAGGGACGGTGGGGTTCTTTACGACCTTTATACCGACGTTAATAGAGTGCCGGTAAATATCGCGGACGTGCCGATATACCTTCAGCAAGCGACGATCGCGATCGAAGATAAAGAATTTTACAACCATCAGGGATTTTCGGTGTGGGGGATGATCCGCGGATTTAGCAGGTTGTTTACCAGAGGTTATGCACAGGGAGGGTCGACTCTCACCCAACAGCTGGTTAAAAATGTTCTTTTGACCTCGGAGCGGTCGCTACCCCGCAAGTTTAAGGAGCTAGTGTTGTCACTGCAGATCGAGCGCAAGTTTGGCAAAGATGAGATACTCCAAATGTATCTAAATGAGGCACCGTATGGTGGGACGGCGGTTGGGATAGCTGCTGCGTCAGAACGCTACTTTGGTAAGCCTACCAAGGAGCTAACGTTAACTGAGGCGGTAATTCTCGCTGGGATGCCGCAAGCTCCCTCCAGGTATTCGCCGTACGGGACGGATCCTAAGGCATATGTGCCTAGAGCTGAGGCAGTTGCAAGGCGGATGCGTGAGGATGGCTATATAACACGCGAGCAAGAGGAACAGGTGGTCAAAGAGCTTCCGGACACGCAGTTTCGGTTGCAAGACGTGTCTATTAAAGCTCCTCATTTTGTGTTTTACGTAAAAGATCAACTTGTTAATCTGCTTGGAGAGGCGGCGGTAGAACAAGGTGGATTTACCGTTACAACAACTCTGGACGCGGAGATGCAGGAGGCTGCACAGACGGCAGTCACCGAGGAAATTGCCAAAGTCGAGGATCTGCATATCACTAACGGCGCTGCGATGGTCATAAACCCCCAAAACGGCGAGATTCTCTCGATGGTGGGCTCCAAAGACTATTTTGCCGAGGACTATGACGGTAAGTTTAATGTGGTTATGAGTCTGAGGCAACCAGGGAGTGCAATTAAACCAGTGACGTATGCAGCGGCTTTTGCCAAAGGCTATTCGCCAGCCACAATGCTGCTAGATGTTCCTGCTAAGTTTCCTGGCGGGAACCCGGGAGAGTTTTATGAACCCAAAAACTACGATGGGAAGTATAACGGTCCAGTACAGATGAGGTTTGCCCTGGCTTCGTCGCTTAATATCCCTGCGGTCAAACTGCTCTCACTGGTCGGTCTCAAAGACATGCTACAACTTGCATACAACATGGGATTTGAGTCGCTAGAGCCAAGTACTGCCAATATGAAGAGGTTTGGGTTGTCGGTAACTCTCGGAGGCGGGGAGGTAAGATTGTTTGATTTGGTGCGCGGATACTCGGCTTTTGCTAACGGAGGTGAGGTTGTTGAGCCGGTCTCTATTCTCAAAGTTGAGCGAGACGGGAAGGTCCTGTACGAGGCTCACGACACGAAGAAAAAGAGAGTGATATCGGAGGGAGTAGCGTTTTTGATTAACCACGTGCTTTATGACAATAACGCGAGACTTTTGACTTTTGGTTCTAACTCATATCTCAATATGGGATCTCGAGCGGTCGCGGTAAAGACAGGGACTACTAATGACAAGCGGGACAACTGGACTGTCGGATGGAGCACAAACGCAGTTGTGGGTGTATGGGTGGGAAATAACGATAACTCGGCGATGAAACAAGTCGCCAGTGGTGTGACGGGAGCGAGCCCTATCTGGCGGAGAATTATGATAAAAGCGTGGGATAAGTACAAAGGCGATGACTTTAGCCCCCCTCCCGATGTAGAGAGTCTCTTGGTCGATACGGTGTCGGGCTACCCAGAGCACGACGGATACCAAGCCCGAGCGGAGTATATGCTTAAGGGGACTGTCCCCACAGAGCCTGACCCTATTCACACCAAGCTCAAGATTTGCCGCTCGGACAATAACAAGCTGGCAACAGAAGTGATGGTAGCGCAGAATGATTTTGACGAAAAAGAGTTTTATGTGCTACAGTCCGCAAGCACGTTGTGGGAAGATGATATTGCGGGGTGGATATCAACGCAGGGTGATAGCAGATATCATCCGCCGACGGAGTATTGTAATACCGAGAATGACCTCCTCATTAGATTTGAACATCCTGGCAACAATAGTCAGGTGGATAACGAGTTTGAGGCTAGACTCCGAGTGATCACGGGACGTGAGATTGATTGGCTCAAGTTGTATCTAGATGGATCGGAGAAAGAGACAAGTTCTGGTAGTACGATCTCACGAAAGTTTGTACTTAGTAAGGGGATATACGAGCTAAAGGGTAAGGTACGAACTAAGGACGGGCGAGAGTCCGAGACGACGATCAAGATAGGGGTTGAACAGGATCCGACTCAAACACCTGCACCGACGCCGAGTCCAACTCCTACTCCAAGTCCCACACCGTCCCCCTCCCCTACTCCAGTTCCGACCGGGTTGTGATACCTATCTCTTTGAGCGCTTTTACTAATTGAAGTCTAGTTTTGTCGATGTTTTTGATTTGTTTTTTCCAGGAAAGTCTAACTAGTTTGTAGTCTTGGTATTCTTCGACCACTTCAACATGGTAAAGTGAAGAGTCTGCATCGCGGAGTTTGATAATGACTTTGTCAAAAGTTAAGCCTGCTGGTAGTTTGAGGGAAAGATCGAGGCTAGTTGTGAGACCATAATCAGAGATAAGGGGAGGATAACTTGCGGACAATGACATGAGCACACTGGTTGAGAGGAGTGCTGCGTCGTCGAACAAGGTCCCGAGTACAGAGTCGCCATATACAACTAGGTAGGTGCCGCCTTTTTGGGTAATGAGGTATTTGTCGAGTCCCAAGTTGTGGAGCAAGGTTGCGAGAGTGGACCTGATACTAACGGGATCGATAATCCCTAGCTCTCTAATCTCCTCGTGTTTGGGTTGCCGGAAACTATTGCCGAGCTCGAATAAAATGGGTTTATCTAGACCGTGTTTGCGGTACGTTAGCTGGACGCTATGGAGGTTTTCGAGGACGCTTACGCGGAGGGCACTAGCATCTGTGGAGAGAGCGTTAGCAAGAACTACCCGATCTCCGTTTCCATCGTGAGGTAAAAGCGAACTAGTAATATGCTCATGTCCACCTCCAGCGACCAGGTAATCTCGCAGTTTGTCCTCGAACTCGTACAACTCTGGAGTAATGTCAGGGGGGATCGCGGTAACAAGAGGCGTAACAGGAATATTTTGATAATTGTACATGCGAAGAACATCAGAGACTAGATCATCTTCTACCTCTATATCGGTTCGCCATAGCGGAACTTCGACTGTCAAGCTAGACTCTGTTTGATCAGTGACCGAGTATCCGAGTGATTGAAGGATATTTTTGGCATAGGCGAGGTCGAGATCGAGTCCGGAGATCAGGCGGAGACGTTCGATTGAGAGCGCGAGAGTCTGAGGGACCAGTGGGACAGGATAATAGTCGTCGTTTTGATAAACTTGACCACCAGCTAACTCAAGAATAAGGTCAGTTGCTCTGTCGAGAGCGAGCTCGGTCAAGCGGGGGTCGAGAGGCTTGTCGTACCTTGTGACAGTTTCGTTCATGATTTTGAGATGGCGGGATGACATGCGGACCATGACCGGATCGTAACTACCGGCGTCGAGAACAATGTTAGTGGTCTTGTTGGTAACACCCGAATCAATTCCGCCAACTATTCCGCCAATTACCTGGGGTACCCCGCCAGACGCCAGAACAAAACTAGTTTCGTCTAGCTCGACAGTTGTGCCTAGGAGTGTGGTAATTTTTTCGCCGCGACGAGCTGGTC
>CAYNKT010000047.1:0-4097 GCA_964397885.1 uncultured Pseudomonadales bacterium | reverse complement strand
AAGTAGCTCAATTGGTAGAGCAGCGGTATCGTAAACCGCAGGTAGTGGGTTCGAATCCCACCTTCGGCTCCGATAGTATATACTAGCCCCATGAGACGAACTGGAACAAGACTCTCAAGAGTGAGGAGCAGGCGAGATACGCAGCAAGCGGTCGTACTACTCTTGCTAACAATTGCCATAATTCTCGCAATGATTACCTGGGGAGTGCCTTGGATGGCCAAAACGGCTGGAATGCTTATTACAGAGGACACGGGAGTGGGAGGAACAAGCGAACTACGACCAACGCCACCGATATTTTCGGATGTCCCCGAGGCTACAAGTAGCTCGACAGTTAGTGTCGCGGGATTTGCTCAACCAGGAGTAGAGGTGGTAATGTACCTGAACGGTGAGGAGCAAAAAAAAGTACTTACTGATGATGCAGGAGTATTTGAGTTTGGCAATATCGCACTAACGGAGGGTGAGAATACTGTTTATGCTTTTGCAACAACACCCCGTGGACAGGAGAGTGAGCAGTCGAGAGAGTACGTGATCACGATGGATAACAGCAAACCCGAAATTACGCTTTCTCAACCAGAGGACGGGGAGGTATTTCGTGGACAAACCGAGCGAATCGCGACTTTTCAAGGCTTAATCAATGAGAGCGGGTCGCATGTTTATGTGGGCGAGAGAGTGGCTATTGTCCAGACAGATGGATCTTTTTCGGTGCCATACCAGCTGCAGGACGGGGAACAAGAGATCATTGTGAGAGCGGTTGACCGTGCAGGAAACGAGACGACAAAGAGAGTCAAGCTAAAGTGGGAACAGTAAAATAGGTTATAGGTATTAGTCTTTAGGTTTTAGGTTCGTGAGCAGCATAAGGAGTAAGGAAAATGGGTAGAACATCACGTTGTTAAAAAGGGAGACAATAACCACAAAGGTAATTAAGGCATGGTGTTTGGAATCGATGTATAGACTTTTGAGAAATATTCCCCACCCTACTAACCCAATAATGCCAGTAGTTGCAAGAAGATATAGATAGCTGTTATTAGGACCTGTTGCGTGGTTAGGATATCTTGAGACAGGCGTCTCTAGCACAAGTGTATTCATGCCTCTACCTGTTATGAGATCCCAGCCAAGATTACGAACGTAGGACAGATCAGACTCTAGACGCGAGGTTATCGAGTAGGTACGTAGCAGGTTGTTACCTTCACCAAATTTCTTAGGAACTAGTAATATAGCTACTAGTAATATGGGAAAGATACCAAGTAAATATATTTTCTTTTTGATAAACATGGAGACAGTAATAATGAGGGAGAGCCAGACCGAGCGAGAGTAAGTCAGTAATATGCCTGCGGCATATGGTATCGAGTATAAGATATTTTGTATGTTGTATGGGGACAATAATATCAGATACATTACTAGCATGACTCCGGTATAGGTAGGGTCGTAGTGCGGGAGAGTGAGCCTGTTGAGATGATCATCCCACCCTAAAAACTGGAATACTAGCATGTCTGGCAGCCAAAAGTACTGAAGCAAGCCGATCGCAAGAGTCACGAGACCGGAGAGGAAAAAAATAGTATTTGGTATTTGGTATTTGGTATTTGGTATGAAATGGTACAAAGTGAGATATGCAAGCAATCTGAGCGTGTACATAAATGGAATTAACAATTGAACGGCAGGATAGAGGGTAAGCGCACGTACCCAACCCAATAACAATCCGAGTAGCAATAACTTGAGACCGCGAGGAATTACCAGGATACGTTCTTTGTAATCAATGAGGAGTAGAGGGATAAGAAAAACAACGAGAATATCGTGAACAAAAAGCTGTAAACCATATAACTCCAAACGCATGAGCTGGCCAAAGCCGAGAGAGAGGACGAGTGCGTAGAGGAGATACCTGGTAAGCCATTGTTTAGCCATAGCTAGCTTTTGTTGCCTTGGTTTGCATGAGGTAGAGCTTGGTCCAGGTGAGGTATGAGTGGAAGCTCATCATGACAGCCATAATTGTGCCTGGAGCTCCGTCGAGGAACCCGAGCCTGAGGAAATAGTTTTGGAAAAACTTGGCAGGAGGGTAAAAGATGATGTGAAATAGACTCGACCGTACTCCGTAAGAGGCGCGGTAACTTGCTTCGAGGGTACTGTAGTTGTTTAGTTTGGCTAGAAAACTCGAGATACTTTTGTGGGGAAAATGGATAAGCGGAGAACTAAGCTCACCTACCCTCCCCTTGACTGACCAGATCTCGTGTACCGGGCGGACAAACTCGCCTGCATTCCTTTTGGCAAGACGGATTATCTTGACTGCCCCGTTTTCACCGTGACGGAGTGACCTTCCCAAAAAACTGTCAATCCTACGCAACCGGTAGGCGGAGAAAATTTTTGAGGTGATAGCCCGCATAATCTCTCTTTGCAACTGGGGCGTTATTTGCTCGTCGTCATCGACAAAAAGCACCCACTCGCCTCGGGCTTTTTTGAGACTTTGATTTCTGGCGAGGGCGTAGTCCTCGAGATCGTGGTGTTCTTTGATTATGACCTCACCGGCAAAATCCAAAGAATCTTTTAGCTCCTTTCTAATGGTGTGATTGCGAGTGAGCACGATAATAGAGAGATTGTTAGCGGGCATGTAACACCCCCTTGACCCCAGCTTTAAGCAAAATTAACGGATAAAAAATAAGGTCAAAAAGGAGTGCTGTCGGGTAAACTTGAACTGGCAGATATTTGAGTAAAAAGAGGAAATGAGAGCGCCACTGATGCATTGTTCTAGCGACAAGATTGCTACCAGCTGAGACTGCATGCTCGGCAACTACCTCGGGATTGATGCGGATTTCGTATCCTGCACGGGCAGCTCGGAGGCAGTAATCTAGGTCCTCGTAGTAGAGGAAAAACCGCTCGTCTAGTAGACCGATTTTGTCTACCAAAGCTCGTGAAAAAAGCATCGCGCCACCCGCCACGTGGTCGACAGAGAGAGTTGTCTTGGGTTTGTTTTCCCAGTTAACATGTTTGACCATCCCAGTCCATTTGTTAAATTTGCCTCCCCAGTCGTAGACACCGGGAGAGCGACCATGATGAAGAATGGGGGAGACGATCCCTGTTTGGGGACTAGTGGTAAAAGTCAGGATAAGTTTGGCAAAACTGCCAAAACTAAAAGAAAGGTCGTTGTTCATGAGCATGACGTGAGTAACCATGTTGTTGGACAAAGCCAGAGTTATGCCTTGATTGACGGCCTTGGCAAAGCCTAGATTAGTGCGATTGTCGATGAGCTCTGTACCGGGAATAAGCTTGACAAGACTCTTGATATCGGCCTTGGTATTATTGATGAGAATGAGGGTGTTGTCACCAATCTTGCCCATGAGCTTAGTTAAACACTCCTTGGTTGTGGCCTCACTACCGTAATGAATAATGATGACGGCTAATTTTTGTTTCATTCTGGTAGCTCCAATCTAGAGATACCGGGGAGGGCCTTGCCTATTACTCCCTGAATATCGCCGTACATACCATGTGTTTGGTCGATGACGGATCTCAAGTGCTTTTCTTGCCTGCTCCACTTGGTATTAAACCAACGCTTTTCCCGCTCTAACTCATCTTGCATCCCGGTAAACGCCTCGACGATAGCCTCGACCCTGCTACGAAACTCGTGACTTGTCATGTACTCGTAGAGAACAGCGGACTTTTCTTGCCTGCCGGTATTTTTGCTTCTTTCGTCGTTGACAACGACGAGGTTGTATCTAAGCGCGTATGCAAGTGCGACCAACATATTTCTTTTGACTACCCATACGCCCTCGATATAGCTAAAGGACTCTACTCCTTCGGGTGGGTTCTCAGCGACCAGTACGGGGATCTCGGCGTGGAGAGCTCTGGCGTCGGCTTTGAGTTTGGGGATCCAGGTAGAGCTCCAGGCAGCATTTTTGCTCTCCCAGAGAATGATGCCGCAGGATCTGCCGAGCTTGTCGACTACGGTCTGGATAACGTCCGCTCCGCGCTGCCCTTTTTTGACTTCGGTTATGTTGTCTACCGGGAACTCATGTCTAAGGAGATTTTCGATCTCGAGCTCGAGTACCTCTCCCTGAGTCTGCTGGCTACCTTGAGCGGCGGTATGCTGAGCCTCGGTTAATTTTTTTTGT
>CAYNKT010000046.1:2432-4337 GCA_964397885.1 uncultured Pseudomonadales bacterium | reverse complement strand
GCCTCTACCAAGAGGACGAACTCGCAAGAGACAGTGACCATACTGACCACGTCCACCCGATTGCTTAATGTACTTGCCCTCTGCTTGACCTTCACGGGTAATGGTTTCTTTGTAGGCTACCTGGGGATTGCCAATGTTGGCCTCGACCTTAAACTCTCTTTTCATGCGGTCAACAAGAATCTCGAGGTGGAGCTCGCCCATACCGGCGATTAACGTTTGGCCCGTCTCGTGATTGGATTTGATCTTAAATGTAGGGTCTTCTTCGGAAAGCCTGGCGAGAGCTACACCCATTTTTTCTTGATCGGCTTTGGTTTTGGGTTCGATTGCGAGACTGATGACTGGCTCGGTAAACTCGATCCCCTCTAGAACAATGGGGTGGTCTTTGTCGCTTAAGGTGTCACCAGTTTTGGTCTCTTTGAGGCCTACGATTGCGACAATCTCTCCTGCTTCGGCATGACCAATTTCTTCTCGATCGTTGGCATGCATAAGAAGAAGACGACCAACACGCTCTGTTTTGTCACGACTAGAGTTGTAGGCATAAGAGCCTGACTCTAGTTTGCCGGAGTAGACACGGGCATAGGTGAGCTTGCCGACGTGAGGATCTGTCTGAATCTTGAATGCCAAGGCTGCAAAGGGCTCTTTGACATCGGGATGGCGCTCTACTACATCTTCTTTGCCTGGGAGAGTGCCTGTTGCGGGAGTCACGTCGAGAGGCGAAGGAAGGAAGTCTACAATGCCGTCCAGGAGAGGCTGAACGCCCTTGTTGCGGAGACTTGAGCCGGCATAGACGGGGACGAGTTTGTACGAAATCGTGGCTGCTCTCAAGGCTTTTTTGAGTTCGGGTACGGTGGGCTCGACTCCATCGAGGAATTTGGCGATCAATGCGTCATCGGTTTCGCAGATTTGCTCGATCAAGTGAGCACGTTCCTCTTTAACTAACTCGAGCATGTCGGAGGGGATGTCGGTGATCTGATATTTGCTACCAGTTTCGTCGTTTTCCCAAATTAAGGCTTTTTGCTCGAGAAGTTGAACGACACCTCGAAACTGGTTTTCGGCGCCTATAGGATAAGTGACTGTAGCGGTATTAGCACCTAGTTTCTCGTGAATATCTTGTAATGTATGCTTAAAGTCGGCACCCAGTTTGTCCATTTTGTTGACGAAACAGAGTCTGGGGACTTTGTATTTGTCTGCCTGGCGCCAGACTGTTTCGGATTGAGACTGAACACCCTCTTCGCCGTCTAGGACTGTGACACCACCATCCAGGACACGGAGGCTCCGCTCGACTTCGGCGGTAAAGTCAACGTGGCCGGGAGTATCTATAAGGTTAATGCGGTGTTCGTCGCCAAACAAGGCATTTGGGAGCTGGGGAGTCCAAAAAGTAGTGGTCGCGGCAGACATAATGGTAATGCCGCGCTCTTTCTCTTGCTCCATCCAGTCCATCTGGGTGTCGCCGTCGTCGATGTCGCCGATTTTGTAGGATTTGCCGGTATAAAAAAGAATGCGCTCGCTGGTTGTGGTTTTGCCGGCGTCGATGTGAGCGATGATGCCGATATTCCTGATTTTGTCCATTGGGACTTCGCGGTGACCTGTTTTGACTTGAGCCATAGTAAATTAAACCCTAAATCTCAAATTACAAATTACAAATTTGAGAACATCTAAATAATGAGCAAAGGGTATTTTATATTAGTCGAGATGGTTTGTCACTAGTGATAGCTAAGCAGCATCCGAAGGAGTGAGTGGGATGGTATCATAACAGTATGAGTGAGGAAGAGATAATACCTAGCGACAGCATGCCTGAGATACCTGAGCCTGAAGTGAGCTTGGAGTCACTAACCCCCCGGCCTAAGTCCAAGCTCAAGACTATCGCAGGAGCCGCGGTATTTTTGGTATTACTCGCTACAGTAA
>CAYNKT010000046.1:0-2422 GCA_964397885.1 uncultured Pseudomonadales bacterium | reverse complement strand
CCTACCCCACTCCCAGGCGTTGATCTATCACGATATGACGAGGATCCAGATGGTGATAGGTTGCCAAGTTTTTTAGAAAAAAAGATTGGGACTGACCCAAATGTCTCCGAGGTTGATGCGTGCTTTGACAATAGATGTAACGCCCCGTCAATACAAGAAGTGACTGCCAAGGCACGTAACGTAATCATAGTACTAGATGACTCAGGAAGCATGCGTGAAAAAGTGGGAGAGACTACCAAGATGGAGAGCGCCAAACTCGCAATAACCGAGTATCTCAAAAAGACGGCAACACTACCCATGACACAAGTCGGTCTCGTAATCTACGGACACAAGGGTTCTAACCAGGCAGTGGACAAAGCGGTGTCGTGCGCAAGTGCGGAGCTAATAGTCCCACTCTCCGAGCTTAAACAAGAAACAGCGCAGTCTAAGCTCGCGGGGATAGAGCCTGTCGGATATACCCCGATTGGACTAGGGATCAAAACTGCAGCAGAGGCTTTTCGTGAGGACAAAGAGAAAGACAAACTTGGGGTAAGAGCAGGTGCGATCAACGAGATAGTTGTTATTACCGACGGAGTTGAGACGTGTGATACTAACCCTGTTGGGGTTGCTCAGGAACTCGCCAACCTAGAGGAACAGATAACCGTGCACGTGATCGGATTTGCAGTGGGTAGTAGTGAGGGGAGTGAACTTCGCAAGATTGCCGAAGCCGGAGGAGGGACATACGCGACTGCACCAACGATTGACGAACTCAAGCTCGCGATGGATCTGCAGTGGGAGAACTATGTAAGAAAGACCCGAGAAGCAGCCTGCTCGGTTGAAGGTGCAAAAGCATACTACGCGTGCATTGACCGAGTGATCGCACTAACCAAGAGTTATGTTTCTGCCGAACTTTCACGTGATCCGAGACAACTGCCCTATCAGGAAAAACTTAAAATAGACCGAATCAGGTGGGTAGCACCCTCGTGGATGAGAGGAAAGCTAGAGGATGAAGGTGATTTCACTCCACCTTCGGAGAGTGCGAACTAGGTTCATGAAAACTCATTTCCGAACACGCTCAGGGCTAGATATCTCTTTGCCATTATTTTTCCCAGACGCAACTAGAGGTGTTGTTCGACAACTTGATAACCAAGATCTTGTCGCTACAAAAACTCCGGGAGTTTTGGTGAATGCTTATCACTTGTGGCGTGAAGTACCTGCCTTACGACTTGACAAACTGGGCGGGATAAGAGGGCTAATGGGCTGGAAAGGAGCTGTCATTTCGGATTCGGGAGGATTTCAGGTAATGTCACTTGCCAAGAAAAAGGGTCAGTTTGGCAGAGTTACTGACCAAGGTGTGTGGTTTAAGCCGGAGAACGGGAAAAAAGAGTTATTAACTCCCGAGATTTCGGTTAGGTATCAGCTGCTACTACAAACAGATTTGGTGGTTGCACTCGATGACTTTACTCCCCCCACGGCTACCAAGCGTGAAGGAAGAGAGACGGTGGAACGAACTATTCTTTGGGCTAAACAATCAAAACAAGCATATGAAGAGGGGTGCAAAAAACTGGGTACTGCGCCAAATGAGAAGCCTTATTTGATTGGAGTGGTGCAAGGTGGGTTTGACCAGAATTTGAGAAAAGAGTGTGCCGAGCGACTAGTGGAAATAGGCTTTGATGGGCTTGGCTATGGTGGATGGCCCATCACATTAGAAGGAGAGCTAGACCATGAAAGCGCAACAACTATCGCTCGTGCGGCTCCAAAAGACTATTTTTTGTACGGACTGGGTATCGGGAAACCGGAAAATATAGTTGAGTGTGTGAAGATGGGTTATCAAATATTTGATTGTGTATTACCAACACGAGATGCGAGACATGGGCGGATGTATGTGTTTAATGCTCCCGATATAGGCGAGATTGATGTCAATTCTCCTGATTTTTATGAATATTATGTTCCTGGTAAGGCTCAACACCTCGATTCTGATTCCCCTATTTCGACGGCGTGCGACTGCCATACCTGTCGTAATTATAGTAGAGCGTATCTTGCACACCTATTTCGGATAAAAGACACATTGGCCTGGAGACTGGCGACGATACACAATCTAAGGTTTTATGCGATTTTACTGGAGAAACTGCGAAGTGTGATAAAGTGAGGATATGGCTGAGCTTGTTGCGATACTAGTTGTTTTGTGGTTGACAGGGATTGTGTCGATCCCGTGGTTAGCCAAACCAAGTTTTCCGAGTTTTAATATTTTTGGATTTCATCTAACTATTGAAAATCTTTTGATACTCATGATTATTGTGTGGGTCGCGTCTAGTTTGGGCGGTCCACTGCGACAAATTGTGTGGGTGCTAATTGTGTTGTGGATACTCTCGATGCTTGGGATTATTGCGGTCGGAGGGTTATCTAACTTGTTGGTAATTGGAATTGTGGTAGGGCTTATATT
>CAYNKT010000045.1:0-4367 GCA_964397885.1 uncultured Pseudomonadales bacterium | reverse complement strand
AGGCTAGAATAACAGTGAGAAAAGTTGCCGACGGGAGGTAGTGATAAAAGAACATGATGCGGGGTGAGAGTAGCCAAGGCAAGACGAATATGGAATAGAGAATATAGAGTAGAGAATATGGATAGGTAATAATTTTTTTGAGCTGTAGAACAAAGGCGATGAGTCCTAGCCAAAGGATAAGCGGATTGCCTTGTGCGTAGATGTTTGCGACTTTTTGAGCATATTCCACAAAGTACCAAACAGGCCGGAGAGCAAAAATCCACTGCCAAGGAGTAGACTCATATGCATGAGTTGCCACAAGATGGGTGTGGTAGTACCACATTTGTCTGTGCAACTCGAGCAGTTGTTCGACGCTGTGTCCCGACAAGATAAAGGGGGCAAAACTCAGTAAGTAGGTAAAGACAACAATTAACAACAGGCGGACGGCATATAGCAAATGACGTATAACTTTGGATACCGACAAGTTAGTTAGGTGTGCTCTCAAAAAAATTAATCCGATTGGTAATATCCCGTAGAGAGCGCTCCATTTGGAACCTAACGCCAAGCCATATAGCACGGCGGCGAGCTTCCAGCGGGATTTGACAGAGGCGTAGAGCGACCAGATAAAAAAAGTGAGCATGTAGATATCATTCATCGCGAGACGGGACTGAGCGAGATGCAAACCTTCGATCGAGAGCAAAAAGGCAGAAAGCAGGGCAACCCTGTCATTTTTAAATAGAACATGAACGAGTTTGTAGAGACCCAGAATAGAGATAACACCAAAAACTGCGCCGCCAAATCTCCACCCGAGCGAGTTTTCGCCAAAAATAGCCATACCAACTACCATGCCGTACTTGGCGACGGGGGGATGCGTCCATTCATAGGCTACTCCCTCTGGAGGAGTCGTCCACCACTCCCAAGCTACCTGATGACCCTCTAGATACTCGCGAGCGGTAAAGGCGTGGTAGACTTCGTCAAAAATATAGCGATCGGGATAACTAAGATTGATGAGACGTAGGGACGCGGCAAAAACAAGAACTGCCAGTAGCTTGGGGTTTGCACGAGGCCAACGCAAACAAGCGCGCCAAAACTTGGGCCAATCCCAGACAGTGGCAAGTAGGAGAGAAAGCGATGTAGTCATGACCGAGGCGAGACTCATCAGCCAGACCGGAAAGGGCCAGACCTGAGTGTGGTTAACCCAATAAAAGGCTCCCCACAAATTAAGAATATAGAGTAGAGAGTAGAGAAGATAGGGAAAGATAAGCCAAGATTGATGTTGCGCGGCTAGTGCAAGAAAAGGAATGCCAAAGAGAAGGTGACGTTCGTGCATGCGGGTTGTAAAGGAAAAAAAGATGAGTAATAAGGTGGCGGCAACCCGGTAACTATAGCTTAACTGGTAACCATGTTTAGCCCAAGCACGGATAACTATCCCTGCAAGCAAGAGAAAAAATATCAGTCCCCAGCTATGAAGGGAGAGTCCTAACACAACAGCGGAGTCGGTCGGCCAAGTAAGAGCAAGATTGTTGATGTTCCAAAAATTCCAGGCGTTGATTGTGGTAAAGGGATAGGTGCTGGCTTGTTCGGTAGCTTTGCTAACAAGAAACTGGATAGCCTCTAGGAAACTTGTGCGAATGGGTACCGAGGGTATGATAAACAGTAGGAGAGAATAGAGAATATAGAAGATGGTTCGAAGAGAAAACCGGTGATTTTGGAAGTACAAAACAATGAATACTGGCATGGTAACTGCCATAATGGGTTTGACTGCAAGAGCAAGGGTAAAAAGCGTAATGGGAAGCAAGAGATTTTTCTTTTTTTGCATAAATTGCGTGAGCGCGAGCAGGGTAAGAAGAGAAGGAATGACGTCTAGCTGGCCCCAGAAAACGGAGTCGCCTAGGAGCGCTGGCGAAAGAAAAAGGAGCGGAAGAACAATAAAACGCCGAGAGCTAGAAAGGTTGCGGTAGAGACCTAAAACTAGGAGTGATTCGATAATCCCAAGAAGTAACTTGAGCACAAAGGTAAAACTAACTGAGAGCGAGTTAGAAAGAAATGAGACTACGGCAAGAAAGTAGATGGGCAGCGGGAGGTAATCTGACCAAGTGCTAACAAAAAAATCCCGGGGACCACTTGCAAGCATGATGTTCCCCCACGCCTCGTAGGTCTGCATGTCATAAAACTGGCCGGGGAGAAACGCGGCTATGAGCCTGACTGCGATACCAATAATGATGAGGAGGGTGAGTTTATTCTGCCAAGTTTTGTGCCACATATGTGTAGATATTCTCCCATGATACCGAGGGAACCAAAACCCATTGCCCGCCGTATTCCCTAGTGTTTTTGGGGTTACTTACCAGACTAGTGATGTCGACTGCGTGGAGGCTTTGAGACGAGTTTTCGTAGGCAAGGAAAAAGCGAAAGAGACTGGCAAATTCGTCTTCCTCGATATCTGTATCCATGGATGAAGTTATGCCTGCCAGAAGATTTTTGAGTGTGTCATAGGAAAGAAGGGTCTCACTACTAAGGATCTTGTCCCGGGTCGCGAGGATGATTTTTTGCTGCCTACTGGACCGTGCAAAGTCGGTGCCCTCGTCCCCTTCTGCATGCCTACTCCTGGCAAACTGCAAGGCAGTTGTGCCATCCATGTGGGTCATGCCTGCATCAAAGTGAAGGTGAGTATAGCGCTCGGATTCGGGCTCGGCGTCTTCACGGCCTGGGATTGGGTATTTATAATCATCGAAAGTGCGAAGAACATCAACATCGATACCACCAAGGGCATCAATAACTTTGACAAAGCCGGCAAAGTCGAGAGAAAGACTATAGTGAACCGGTTGGCCAAGAATCTCGGAAACGGCTGATCTGGCTAGGTCGAGCCCACCACCGCTTCGTTTTTCGTTGCCATAGTGATAGGCAGTGTTGACTTTGGCCTTGAGGCTAGTAACCCAGATGTCGCGAGGTATCGAGATCATGGTCACCGAGTGAGTGAGGTGGCTGAGGGAGATGAAGATCATACTGTCGGTCAGGTCACCGCCTTGGTGTCCCTCCCCTCCTGTCCCCATTACTACGAGGTTGGTGCGATTTACTGTACTATCTAGGTTAGTGGCAGGATCTGCGACAAGCCCGGTCACAACAGCCCGGGTAGTTTTGCTCCAAAAATAGAAGCCGGCAAAGCCAGCGATAAGAACGGAAAGCAAAACAATGGCTGCTATTAACAGTGAGCGGGGCAAAAGGAAAACCGGCTTTACTTTTACCTCAGGATCCATATCAATTAAAGTGATTGATAATATCGATAAAAGAGCTGGCAACAAGTGAGGCGGTAGCTACGAGTGCGCCGTCCACGAGAGGCTTAATGGGCTCGATGTTAGAGGCCGTAACTCCTCCACCATAGATGACTGGTCTCCCTGCGCTAAGCGATTTGACTAGCTGCACGGCAGCCGCAATGTCGTCTACCGGAGCGGTTTCTGATTTGCCGATGTCCTCGGGGGGCTCATAGGCAAAGATAATCGAGGAAGATAGGTTTTCGTCGAGTGCGGCGAACTGTGGTTTGATATCCCCACTACTCATACAAAGAACGGGGGTGATGCCGACGCTAACTAACTCGCGGGCTTTACCTGCGACGTCGATCGCTGTTTCGTGAAAATACCTCCTACGCTCTGAGTGGCCGATAAGGCAGTAATCTACGCCCAAGTCTTTGAGTTGCGAGGCATTAACTGCACCAGTGTAGCTGCCTACTGGATAGGGAGAGACATCCTGGGAGCCAATTTCTATTTTGTAATTAGTATTTGCTATTTGAGAGTTGAGAATTGGCAAGTGGGGGAAGGAGGGGGCAACGATGACTTTTGCACTCGAGTTAGAAGCGTGAGGTCCAACTTGAGCGAGCCAGTCCTCGACATCACTAGTTGTTTTGTGCGATTTAAAATTGGCGATTAACAAAAAGGTCATAAAGGTAGTATAACGCAAGAGTGAATATTTGGGGTATTATGGAACACATGCCTAGCTATTTGGATGAACTTAACGACGAGCAAAGAGCAGCTGTGTTACACGAGGGATCGCCACTCCTTATTCTCGCCGGGGCAGGAAGCGGCAAGACCAAGACTTTGACATATAAGGCAGCACATTTAATTGAGCGTGGGAAAGCTAGTCCGGAGCAGGTGCTCCTAGTTACTTTTACCAACAAAGCAGCGGGCGAGATGAAAGAGAGAGTCGAGCTAGTTACAGGGCAAAGACTATCTAATGTGGGGACATTTCACTCGATGGCAGCCAGAATCCTGAGGAAGAGCGGTCAGATAATTGGTTTGGCACCTGGCTTTGTGATCTATGACGATGCAGATCAGCAGGATTTGGTCAAAGATATTCTTGCGGAGCTTGCGATAGATCCCAAGAGATTTAAGCCCCGG
>CAYNKT010000044.1:0-4400 GCA_964397885.1 uncultured Pseudomonadales bacterium | reverse complement strand
CCAGGAATCGCGGTCAAGGCGATTAAATCCGGCTATGTGCTTGGTACTGCTGCTGAGAGCTGGACACCGGAGTCGCCCGAGTCCGTGACCGAACTCGCGGTAACGCTCGCCATAAAGCCAGCGGTACTTTCTAACAAAGCAGGGAATAACCTAGTGGAGATGATCAGGCAAGGAGTAGAGGCGGCTTTCCTTACTCCCCTATCCGCTCTTCGCTATATTGTTGCTGGCGCAATACTCATTATTAGTGTAGGGATGGGTCTCACATATTTTGGCAAAGTAGCTCGGAGTGGAGTAGAGGCAGTTGGGCGTAATCCCCTAGCCTCGCGGGCGATTCAGTTATCGGTATTATTTAATGTCATCCTGACAGTGGGGATTGTTGTTGTGGGGGTGGCGGTCGCGTATCTGGTAATGGCACTATGATTCATTCATTTGATTATGCTAAAGAAAAGATAGGAGAAGTAGGACAAGTAATCCTGGCGGACAGGTCGATCTTGGCGGTCACTGACCTAGCAGGCGGAGTCGTGGGCGAGGGAGTAAGCCTAGAGGACGGACACCACGGAATGATCACACGGCTACAGGAACCTCACGCTGAGGTGATGGTGTTCTCTGACTCGATAATTGACGTGGGGACAAAGGCAGCTAGGACCGGCGAGCAACTCAAGATCACCGTAGGTGACGGGATGCTCGGGGATACCTTTGACGCGCTTGGCTATATTGTACGCGGGGAAAAAGATCCTAGTCTCAAGTCCGAGAATCGAGAAATAGAGGCACCTGCATGGGAGATAGATAGAAGACGGGAGATCAATAAGTTTTTTGCTACCGGAGTCTCGATTGTCGACACGGTGGTACCGCTAGGGCGAGGTCAACGTGAGCTAGTCATTGGTGACCAAAAAACCGGCAAGACCCACTTTGCTTTGCAGGCTGTTAAGACCCAGGCGATGGAAGGGACTATCTGCATACTAGCACTTGTGGGTAAGGAGCAGTCGGAGATAGTCGCGATCGAAAAGTTTTTGACGGAGGCGGGAGTACGGGACAAATGCATATTAATCGCAGAGCCATCGAAGGCTAGCGCTGCCCGCATCACGATTACCCCCTTTACAGCGATGACGGTAGCCGAGTATTTTCGGGACCAAGGTCGGGACACACTCCTTGTTATCGATGATCTCTCCTACCACGCCGTGAGGTACCGCGAGATGGCGCTACTGTCCGAGCGATTCCCGGGACGTGACTCTTATCCGAGCGACATCTTTTATCTACATGCTAGGCTACTTGAACGGGCCGGGAGTTTTGAGGTAGATGGTAAGACAGTGTCCATTACTTGTTTGCCTGTTGCGACCACTGTCGACGGGGATATCTCTGGCTATATAGAGACCAATATCATGTCGATGACGGACGGGCACCTTTACTTTGACCGCAATCTGTTTATCGATGGGGTGAGACCGGCGGTAAACGTGTTTTTGTCGGTTACCCGGGTGGGGAGGCAGACGCAGAGCACACTGTCACGCGAGGTGGGGCAGGCGGCAATGTCGGTACTTGCGGAGTATGGTAACCTCAAACGGTTTTTGCGATTTGGCGCGGAGCTATCCCCGGAAATTAAGGAAAAGATAAGACTCGCGCACGGAGTGAAGGAGTTGTTTAAGCAGTACGGTAGAGTAAGTATCGAGCACGAGGTGCAGCTCTACTTGATCGCCTCTTTGTGGGCAGGAGTTTATAACGGCAGTAGTAGTGAACAGGTTGCAGAGAGGCTGCAACGTGATCGTGATAAACGCTTACTAGTTAAAAAGGCTGTCGAGAGCGCTAAAAATATGCAAGAGCTAGTGAAAGTTGCTAAGAATAACCGTAGTGTTGTATTGGAGGCGCAATGAGTAGTCTCAAGTCGATACGTGAGGAGATCGAGGTCGGAAGATCGATCAAGGGACTGGTCGAGGTGTATGAGGAGATGGCAGCCAAGACGTTGCGGGAGATTAGGGATGCAATATTATCGTCACGAGAGTACTACCGCGGACTTGCGAGACTGTCGAGCGAGGTAGGGGTAGACCTTTCACAACTGGAGGATGAGAAGAAGCGCGGGCAGGCACTGGTGTTATTTTCCTCTGACGGAGGGCTTTATGGCGATATCGTGGACAAGGTGTTTGCGAGGTTTCTTACACGGGTTAAGGAGAGCCCCAGGGCAGAAGTCTATGTATCTGGGTGAGCGAGCGAGAGCCTGATGAAGATGCTTGCGCCGGGCGTCAAGTACAACTCGATCGCTGTGCCGGAGGGAGAGGAAGGTTTCCGCCAAGTGGTTGCGAGTTTGTGGGGGTACAAGCAGGTAGAGATGTTTTTTGGCCAGTTTGAGAGTCTGGCGAGGCAAGAGGCTAGTAGCCGAGAGGTCTCGGCGACAGAGATCGAGCTAACCCAAAGGGACTGGTCGGGCGAAGTGGTTGCAACACTCAAGTATATTTACGAGCCTGACGTGCAGGCTGTGTCCAAGATCTTTGGCCAGGAGATATTTAAGGGAATACTAGACCAAACGATCAAGGAGGGGGAGCTGGCTAGAAGTGCCTCGCGGCTCATGCACCTTGACCAGGCGATAGGCAAGATCGACGAAAATCTTGGCCGAGCACGCGGGAAGTATCTTAAGGCAGTCAAGCGAGTGAGCGGAAGAAAGCAAAATACAATGTTAGCAGGATACAGAGCCAAAAGTGGTGTAAGGAGAGTGTATGCCTAAAAAAACAGGGGTTATCAAAAAAGTTGTGGGACGCGTCGCGGAGGTTGAGTTTGCTGGCAAGATGCCGTCTGTGGGCGAGATATACCTTGCTACGGGAGCCAAGTTGTATAGTTACCGCTCGAGAAGCGCAAACCGGATGCTTTGCATAATACTTGCCGGACAAGATAAGCTCTCGCGTGGGACAACAGTCGAGGGTACTGGCAAAACCCTGACGATCCCGACAGGTGACGCCGTTTTGGGACGGGTAGTAAATCTACACGGGCAGGCGGTCGATGGACTCGGGACCATAACTACCGAGCAAGAGGCCGAGGTTATGCGCCCTAGCGTGGGACTCGACCAGATTGTAACTGGTACCTCAGTGTGGGAGACGGGAATTAAGGCAATTGATTTTTTTGCTCCTCTTGTTAAAGGTGGAAGAATGGGACTATTTGGCGGAGCGGGTGTGGGCAAAACTATTCTTTTGACAGAGATTATGCATAACGTGTTTATGAAAGAAAAGACCGGCCGGGCAGTTTTTGCGGGAGTTGGTGAGCGAACACGCGAAGGACGAGAGCTTTTTGAGGTTTTGAGAGAGAAAAAGGTGCTGCAAAATACTGCACTAGTATATGGGTCGATGGGTGAGGATCCGGCGGTACGGTGGCTGACTGCACTTGCGGCAGTATCTATTGCCGAGGATATGCGGGGTGACGGGCATGACACTCTTTTCTTTATCGACAACATGTTCCGTTATGCACAGGCAGGGAGTGAGCTGTCGCAGATGAGCGAGAACATGATGAGCGAGGACGGATACCACCCCAATCTTTATGAGGACATGGCGATACTTCACGAGAGACTGGTTTCGACAAAGAGCGGGTTTATTAGTTCGATTGAGGCTATTTATGTGCCCTCTGACGATTTGACAGACCAGGCAGTGCTCGCGGTAGACCCCTATCTTAACTCGGTGCTAACGCTCTCTCGCGAGGTCTACCAGGAAGGTAGGTTTCCGGCGATCGATATCCTGGCCTCCTCCTCGTCTTCTGCAGGAGTTGAGATAGTGGGACAGAGACACTACGATACTTTGATTGCGGCGCAGCAGGTTTTGTATGCGGCCAAGGAGCTCGACCGGATGGTCGCGCTGGTTGGCGAGGGAGAGCTTTCACCGGAGAACAGGGAGCTTTATCATAGAGCCGAGCTTATTAAGGCATACATGACGCAGCCATTTTCGTCGGTCGAGGCGCAGACAGGGCTCGCGGGTGCGTATGTTGCAAGAGACCAGACAGTCGAGGATGTGGCGCTCGTGCTAGCGGGTGGGTGCGACGACCGCGATCCACAAGATCTCAAGATGATTGGCGGGATAAACAAGAAATGAAGATCGGTGTAGTGGTCCGTAAAAAGGGTGAGCAAGTATGGGAGGGTGAGGCGGACTCGGTGAGCTCGACTAACCACGCGGGGAACTTTGATATACTGCCCGAACATGCGCATTATGTAGGCCTCATCCAGGAATATTTGGTCGTACGAGCCGGAGGGACTGAGAAGAGGTGGGAGATAGAGCGAGGGATCTTGACTGTGAGAGAGGGCGTCGTGGAGGTGTATTTGGGGTATTAGGAATTAGGTTATAATTCTGTTATTGCCGAGGTGGCGAAATGGTAGACGCGCACGTTTCAGGTACGTGTCCCGCAAGGGATGGAGGTTCAAGTCCTCTCCTCGGCAC
>CAYNKT010000043.1:3285-4835 GCA_964397885.1 uncultured Pseudomonadales bacterium | reverse complement strand
ATGAGAACGCCAAAAAGCAGTTGCAACAAGTGGGGGAGATACTAGAGCTTGATTCTGAATTGATAAAAAAACTGTCGGTGCCGGATAAGGTGTGGGAGACTAAGCTCAAGATAAAGATGGACGATGGAACGGAAAAAGAATTTCAGGCTTATCGGTCGCAACATAATAACAGTAAGGGTCCTTACAAGGGCGGAATAAGGTTTCATAAGGATGTGTCTCTGAGCGAGGTCAAGGCACTGTCGATGTGGATGACGTGGAAGTGCTCGGTGGCATCTCTCCCGTATGGGGGAGGCAAGGGAGGAATAATAGTCGATCCTAAGGGGCTGTCGGAACAAGAGCTAAAGCGACTTTCATATGCCTATGGAGAATGGGTTTCGGAGTTTGTGGGACCATGGGTGGATGTACCAGCCCCGGACGTTAACACTAATGGCCAGATTATGAGCTATATGCTACAAGGTTTGTTGTCTAAGAAGAGTCTCACGGAGAAAATGACGGTCAACTGGAGAGCGACATTTACGGGGAAGCCACTTGAGATAGGGGGATCACTAGGACGGGAGGAAGCAACTGGAATGGGTGGATACTACACGCTCGATAATCTAATGAAGATTAAAGAGATGATGCCAGGGGAAGTAACTCTTGCGGTGCAGGGAATGGGGAATGTAGGGTATTGGTTTGCCAGACTAGCCTCGGAAGCTGGGTACAAGGTGGTGGCAATCTCAGACTCTAAAGGAGGAATAGTTAGTAATCAGGCAGCAGGAGACAGTGATCAGTCAGGATTGGATATTGTCGACGTCATGGAGTACAAAACAAAGAACGGATCCTTGCAGGGATATCCTGGAGCAAAAAATATTACCAATAATGAGCTGCTGCTACTGCCAGTCACGGTACTGGTACCCGCAGCTCTTGAGAACGTCATAACTGCCGAAGTGGCGGAGAAGATACAAGCCAAGTACATAATCGAGATGGCCAATGGGCCGGTGACGCCTGAGGCGGATGCAGTACTTGCCAAGAGGGGGATACTTTCGGTGCCAGACGTGCTGGCTAATGCTGGTGGAGTAACGGTCTCCTACTTTGAGTGGGTGCAAAACTTGCACGGAGCGGTGTGGAGCAAAGAACAGGTGTTTGACAAGCTTCGCGAGGTCATGGACCGAGCATTTGCTGAAATGTGGGAAGCCTATGGCAAGTTACAAGCTAATTTGCGGATGGCGGCGTATGCTAATGCTGTGTCAAGAGTAGTCGAAGCGATGAAGTATGTGAATTGAGATAGACAAGGTTCGGAACTTTGTCTATCTATGGTTTAAGGATGGCTAGAGAGGGGATGGTGGCAAAGTCTTTGGTGTTGAGAGTTGCTAGTTGACATGAATAGTGGAGAGCGGTTGCCGCGATTGTGGCGTCCGCAAATTGAAGATTGATGAGACTATCTCGTACTAATTTTCCTGCTAAAATGGCAATCTCCTTATTGTGTGGGTGTGGGAATATTTTGGTTGTGGTAGGATAGGATGAAAGTAAACAGTAATAAGGGAGACAAAATGAAAAAAGATTTTATCCAA
>CAYNKT010000043.1:0-3275 GCA_964397885.1 uncultured Pseudomonadales bacterium | reverse complement strand
GTTATTAGTATCAAGTAGATAATATATAGGGAGAAACGAATGAAAAAAGATTTTATCCAATACATAATGATCGCTCTCATGATAACGGGTGCGTACCTAATCGGTGTGTACAAGACTAAGGTAGAGTATCTGGAAAAGGGGACATCAACTCCGACAACTGCTCAAGAACAAGCGGCAGCTCAACAAGAGACAACAACTCCGACAACGATTGATCTAGCCAAGGTTAAAGAGGATTTGTTTGACGGGAAACACATAACTTTTGGGGATAAAAATGCCAAGCTGAGCTTTGTCGAGATCTCAGATACTTCGTGTCCCTACTGCCATATCGCAGGAGGGAAAAATCCTGAACTCAATAACCAAGTGGGGGCGCAGTTTAAGATGAAGGCAGACGGAGGGAGTTATGTCCCGGCGGTGCCTGAGATGAAAAAACTGGTTGATGAGGGTAAGGCTAGCTTTGCCTGGGTATATACACCTGGACATGGTAACGGTGAGATGGGAACACAAGCGTTGTACTGTGCATATGAAGCCGGCAAGTTTTGGGAGGTACATGACGTGTTGATGACTAGCGCAGGCTACGACTTGTTAAATGAGGTAGTTGCAAATGATGCAGCCAAGTCTCAGGAGCTGGCTGACTTTACCAAAGAGGCGATGGACGTTACCGCAATGAAATCGTGTCTTGACTCGGGTAAGTACAAAGACCGAATAACCGAGGATCCTAGTTGGGTACAGGCATTAGGATTTGGGGCAACTCCGACGTTCTTTATCAATGATCAGGTAGTTGAAGGAGCAGCCTCATGGGATCAAGGATTTTCCCAAGTTGTTGAGCCTTTGCTATAAACAGCTGTTAGTAAATAGTTAATGAGAAACCAAACCCCGTCTTTAGGCGGGGTTTGATATAATATGTACATGAAAGTCATTCTCTCGTTATTAGTGTCGTTGCTCTTGGCGGCTCCTGCTCATGCTCAAAGATTACCTAGCCCATCACCAGAGCTAGTCGCCTCGGAGAGTGCTACTGCCTCAGAGAGTGCAGTCGCTACACCCTCTGGGATTGTCGAGAAGAAAGTCGAGGAAAAGACTGACCTTACTCAGCCGACAGTCGAGGTAAAGAACAAGCTAGAGAGAGTTTTGGAGGAGAATCAACCTGGACCACTCTCTTGGCATAATTTTCTTAAACATGCCATACTGCGCTCAGTGAAGAATGGGGTGCCTGTCAATACACTAGTCTTGATTTTACTATTTCCTTTAATTGTTGCGATTGTGGCGGCTGCAAGACACCTTATTGGGGTGAGGGGGGTGGGTATACTGACGCCAGCTCTACTGTCGGTTGCTTTTTTGGCTACTGGTATTTGGGCAGGGATCATATTGTTTTTGACGATCCTGGCGCTAGCGATGATTTTTCGTTTGGTGCTACGGCGGCTCAAGTTGCAGTACCTACCGAGAATGGCACTACTACTTTGGGTGGTATCTGCTGGAGTACTCGGAACGCTGCTTTTGGCGTCTATTTTTAATGTGTCGTCACTGGTCACGATCGGAATATTCCCGATTTTGATATTAATGCTACTAGCGGAGACTTTTATCGATATTCAGGTAGGGAGGTCTAGCTCGGAGGCCAAAGACATTATTTTGCAGACATTTATTTTGTCGACTTTGTCCTCGCTACTTATGGCATGGGATGCAGTTCAGAGAATGGTGTTGCTTTTCCCAGAAGCAATATTCTTGGGAGTTGCTGTTTTTGATGTGTTTGTGGGCAGGTACACGGGACTGAGGCTTACGGAGTATTTGATGTTCCGCAAAGTGGCGGGTGATGAAGAAGAAGAGTAAGTAAAGAACAAGAATATGCAGATAAAGGATGTACTGGGGCTAAATTCGAGAAACCACTTGTATACTTCGCGGTATAACTCGCGAGCTGGTAAAAAGATAGCTAACTCCAAGCTTTTGACTAAACAGATACTCAAAAAGGCCGGGATCAGGGTGCCTAAGAGCTACGCTATTATCACAGGCACGGAGGAGCTAGAGAAATTTGACCTGATGCAGCTACCTACGGATTTTGTAATCAAGCCAAATAACGGACTGGGTGGACAGGGGATAGTGGTTGTTGAGTCGCGGGGAGTGTATGCCGGAGAGTGGGTTACAAGTCAAGGCACGACCTTGAATGCAACTGATATCAGACTGCACATCGCGGATATTCTTGCGGGACAGTACTCGATGGATGATCTCCCAGATATTGCCTATATCGAGGAAAGAGTGCGGGTACATCCTGTATTTGCTAAATATAGTTACCACGGGACACCAGATATACGTGTCATTGTTTTTAACAAGGTTCCGATTATGAGTTATGTCCGGCTGCCTACCGAGGAGTCTGGGGGGAGAGCTAATCTTTTTCAGGGGGCTGCGGCTGTAGGTATCGATATGGCAAGCGGGATTACAACGTACGGTGTACACCATGCCAATCCAGTAGACTTTTTCCCTGGATCAAGGCGGAAACTTGCTGGCATTCAGATCCCTCATTGGGACGAGATACTGGAGACGGCAGTTAACGCAAGCGAGATTGTGGGACTGGGGTACATGGCAGCGGACATTGTGTTACAACCAACCTCTCAGGATAGTAGGAAACAGGATAAGAGTGAACAGTCCCTAGATAGCGAGACTGTGCCGATGATACTGGAGATAAATGCGCAGCCTGGACTCAAGATCCAGATTGCGAATAAAGCGGGACTTAGAGAGAGGCTTGTACGAGTGAAAGGTCTCAAGATAAAAGACGCTAAACATGGTATTAGAGTAGCTAAGGCACTTTTCCCTGATCCACGTCTTATGGAGAAAGGACTGGGGAGAAAGAGTGTAGAGGCTTTTGAGGATGTGGAAGTACTAGGAGTAAACGGGAAAACCATGGTTGTAAGAGCCAAGATTGATACAGGAGCGGATAGCTCGAGTATAGACCGAGAGCTAGCAGAGCAGCTGGGACTACTAGATTCTGACAACTTTCTTTATGACGAGTATTTTCGTAATGCATTGGGGAGGAAAAAGAGAGAGGTGGTGGGAGTCAAGTTTGTGATGGTGGGAAGAAAGGTAGCGACGCGAGTTTCCATCGCAGATAGATCGAGATTGAGGACCAAATTTCTTGTTGGAAGGCGTGACTTAAAGGATTTCGTAGTGGTAGTGGGATGAATAGGGTTGCGGTTGGAATGAGCGGGGGGGTGGATAGTAGTGTTGCGGCAGCGATTCTTGTTGAACAAGGACACGATGTAACAGGGGTATATATCGAGGCGTATAACGAG
>CAYNKT010000042.1:4342-4952 GCA_964397885.1 uncultured Pseudomonadales bacterium | reverse complement strand
CAAGGCAACCCACCAACCTGGGAGAATGGGGAGAATCATGCCCGCTAACCCAAAAATGATCAGGCTGATGCCAAGCACAATGCGCAAAGTGGTACGGACTTTTTGTTCCATATCATTATCTTACAGTAGAAACTTAGAGAATGTGTTCGGGAGCATTAATTAGGCGACATATCTTGAAGTGTTGGCTGTAAATGGTGCCGTAAATTATTCCTTGTTTATTTTAGTCAATGATTCATTGAGAGCAAATTCTATAAGTTTTTCTAGCTGCGAGTAGTCACCCCCATCTGCGGCATACATGGCATTTAGATACTTTTTCCTATCCTCGCCACTATCAGCTTTTATTTCTATGGGTGGGAGACCGAGCTTTAGAAGAATACAAATAGTGAGCATACGAGCGAGACGACCATTATAATCCTGAAATGGATGAATCCAAACAAAGCGATGCTGAAACCAACCAAGTAACGCAATAACTGCATGCACATCATTTTGGTTAAGGTGAATGATACGTTCCTGGAGATCGGCGCAAAGATTGGCTATAAGAACTGGGACTTGATGGGGTGGTACGGCTTCTTTACCAGAATATTCTACTCGAATAGTGCGAAATTTGCCC
>CAYNKT010000042.1:0-4332 GCA_964397885.1 uncultured Pseudomonadales bacterium | reverse complement strand
AATATTATGAATAGAGGTAATTAGCTCTGGTGTTATAGGTTTTTGGTAATTTTCTGCAATAAAGTCAAGGCTTTTTTTAGTTCCTTCAATTTCGAGAGTTAATAGCCTAGATCTAGAAATGATGCCAAAAGCGGTTTGTCTGTAGGTAGTTGCACCCTTTGGCTTGGTTGACGATTTTTTCATCCGAAAATTGCTTTGACCATACGACGAGTAACAGGCTCACCCTCTAACTTGGTAGTGCGAAAAACAATTTCATTCATAAATGACCGCAGGAAAGATAGGTTCTTTCTCTTCGTTTGAGCCGATTTGCGATACTTCTGGTATTTCTTTTGTAACTGCGATTTCATATCCTGATTATACAATAAAACTGCTTCTGTCTGAGATCTGCAATTCTGAGCAATCAACTTTAAATTTGTGGTGTTTTGTGTGGTTTGGAGATAGCGTATTTTGTTTGATATATAGTTCTAATATTACTTCCCGTGGTCCTTCGACTTCGCTCAGGATCTTTGACATTTTTATCATCCTGCGCCAAGGCTACGGACTGACTGCGCGCTAAGATTTGTGTTCGGAAGCATTGATCAGTCCACAGCGCTTGTACTTGAGGCCGGATCCGCAGGGACAGGGATCGTTGCGTCCAACTTTTGCTCCATTTGTTTTTTCGGGATTTTGCGGTGGTTGCGTCACTGTTTGGGAGGATGAGTCACGACTCACCCCTACGGTTTCTGCCCTGTCTTTGCGAAGGACCATAGGTTTTGGTCTTTGGGGCTCTGTAACTGGGTTAAGACGATAGATTTTTTTGACGACTGAGCTCTCGATACTACCTACTAGTCTCTCAAACATGCCGTAGGCCTCTTGTTGATACTCGACCAAGGGATCGCGCTGGGCATACCCACGTAGACCAATACCATCTCTCAAACTTTCCATATTGTCGAGATGATCCATCCATTTTTCGTCGAGAGTGGTGAGGTAGACGTATTTTTCAATCTCGCGGACAACGGGCTCTCCAAAGTTTTTCTCCCGGCTGGCGTAAGTTTGTTTGGCAATGTCCTGAAGGGCAGAAATAATGACGGTGGGTTGTTTGGTTTTTTCTAACTCTGCCATCAGCCGCTTAACAGAAGCATCGTCAAAGGGGATTACAGTAATAAATTCTTTGACGATCATGTCTAGTTCTTTGGCGGACAAGCCCTCGGTTATCCGGGAGTTGACTAAGAGTTCGATCTCCTCCATGACAAGGGTGATAATGCGGTCGTGCATTTGGGCTGGATCGGAGTTAGATTCGGCAAGGATTTTGTTGCGGAGCTCATAGATGACAGCCCGGTGTTTGTTCATAACGTCGTCGTAATCTACCACGCGTTTACGCATATCAAAGTAAAAACCTTCTACCTTGACCTGTGCTTGTTCGAGAGCCCGGCTTACCATTTGATGTTCGATGGCCTCGGTGTCAGGGATTTTGAGCGCAGTCATGATGCCGGCGATGCGGTCGCCGCCAAAGATCCGCATAAGATCGTCTTCGAGAGAGACATAGAACCTACTGCTACCTGGATCTCCTTGACGGCCAGAACGTCCACGCAGCTGGTTGTCGATACGTCTACTATCGTGACGCTCGGTACCTATAACATGAAGTCCGCCAGCCTCCAGCACTTTGTCATGCTCTTTTTGCCATTCTTTTATTTCTCTGCCCGATTTCTCGCCACCAAGAACAATGTCGACACCACGTCCGGCGATGTTGGTTGCCACAGTTATCGCTCTATATTTGCCGGCGTTTGCAATAATTCCGGCTTCTTTCTCGTGATTTTTGGCGTTAAGTACCTCGTGAGGGAGATTTTTCCTTTTGAGATACTTGCTAATGATCTGGTTGTTGTCGATGCTTTTGGTGCCGATAAGCACTGGCTGACCTTTTTTATATCGCTCTTCGACGTCGCGAGCGATCGCTGCATATTTGGCACGAGTGGTTTTGTAGATAAAGTCAGGTGAGTCAGTTCTCTTTATATCCCGATTGGTGGGGATGACCACTACGTCGAGACTGTAGATTTTTTGGAATTCTTCTGCCTCGGTTACTGCAGTCCCAGTCATGCCCGAGAGGTGCTCGTACATGCGAAAGTAGTTTTGGAGTGAGATAGTCGCAAGTGTCCTACTCTCTTGTTGAATCTTGACACCCTCTTTGGCCTCGATAGACTGATGAAGACCGTCGGAGTAGCGTCTCCCATACATCATGCGACCTGTATGCTCGTCGACGATGATGACGCTCCCGTCTTTGACAACATAGTCTTTGTCCCGCTCAAATAAAGTCGCAGCTTTGAGGGCTTGCTCGACATGATGGACCGTCTCGTAACTTTCTTCGTAGAGATTTTTGATCCCCAGTCTTTGCTCTAGCCGCCTAATACCGTAATCGGTCAGGGTGGCTGTCCGCAGTTTTTCGTCGACCTCGTAGTCGGTACCTTTTGACAAAGTTGTAACTAGATGTGCATATTCGAGGTATTTTTCGGTGGGCTCGGCGTCAGGGGCACTAATTATTAGAGGGGTTCTTGCCTCGTCGATAAGGATAGAGTCGACCTCGTCGACAACGGCAAAGTAGTGCCCTCGCTGGACTTTGTCCCCCAATCTGTGGACCATGTTATCGCGAAGATAGTCAAAACCAAATTCGTTGTTGGTGCCGTAGGTAATGTCTGCTAGGTAACTTTCTTTACGGCTAACTCTTTTGAGATTTTGGAGTCTTGTCTCGTCCTCGGACTCGTTCTTGTACTCCAGATCAAGTATATCTCCTGGTTGATCGCCCATTCCGGAGTAAATAACACCGACAGATAGGCCCAAGAGTTTGTGGGCTCTACCATACCAGCCGGCGTCACGGCGGGCGAGGTAGTCGTTAACAGTCACGATGTGGACACCTTTCCCAGCGAGCGCTCTGACGTAACTAGCAAGAGCTGCGGAGAGAGTTTTACCTTCGCCAGTCTTTTGCTCGGCGATTTTACCGTTATACAAGGTGAGTGCGCTCATGAGCTGGACGTCGTAGGCACGCTCTCCGGTCACGCGGCGGATAGCCTCGCGGGCTGTCGCGAGAGCTTCGGGGAGAATAGAATCAAGGGACTGTCCTTCTTGCAGACGTTTCTTAAACTCGGCGGTTTTGCCTGGCAACTCTTTATCTTTGAGCGACTTGATTTGGTCCTCGAGCGCGTTGACCTCGGCGACTATCGGCTCGAGGTTTTTGAGTTCGCGGGCATTGCCATCAAATAGTTTGGTGAGAAATCTTAACATGGCCTCAAGTATAACATGGAGCGAGCGTATAGCTCATAGCTAATAGTTCATAGTTTGCAGATATTTTTGGAGATCCTGGTTGGCTTTGTCGTAATTGCTTGAGTCGTAGAGGAAAGTTGTCCAACCCAGCGCTTTGGGTTCTAGAAGATTTTTTGGTGTGTTGTCGATAAACAAGATTTCATTGGGATCAACTCCTGTTTGCATTTGTGCATATCTATAAATATCACTGTTGGGTTTGTACATTAGAACTTTGGAACTATCTACAACCACATCCCATTTCATTGGCGGAAAGAGATCGGCTTTAATAATTTTGTAAAACATTCTAACCCACATATTGGTTAATAGGCCTAAGCGGACTTTCCCATTGAGGGAGTGAAGTAGTGGCCAAAGACCTTGGTTTGGCTCGAAACATGCAACTGTATCATCAAGCCACGAATAGTCTTTTGGAAGCGAAATGCCGAGTTCGGTGATGAGAGTGGGGACAAGCTCGTCGATATCAAACGTGGTGTTAATCTCATGTTTGTGGCGATTATATATTTCATCTACTTTATCAAGATCTTTTTCAGATATTCCCATTCTGACGAGCAGTTCTTCCCATTTATTACTACCTGAACAATCTTTGATTACCACTCCACCGACATCGAAGTAAATGAATGAAATCTTACTCATGACAAGTTGCCCATATCTACGGCCACTTTCCATTGACCATCCTGCTTGACCCAAATGTTGAGGTATTTACCTTTTTCAACAACCCTCTTCCCCTGTTGATCTAAGAATTCGTTACTATAATTACCCCAAGTGTATCCCATATCCCCAGAACCAGAGACTTTACCCGACTCGGGAGACCAGCGAAGAGTGTAGTTCCCCGCCATAGATTGATAGATTCGATCTATCCCAAGGAGTGGCTCACCGTGGTTGGGAAGTAAAGTGGAGTCTTGGATTAGGTATTCTTTGAATGCTGCTGCTGCACCGCGATTCATTGAAAGCTTGGAAAAGTCCCGATCGGCTTTGAGCAGTGTATCTAGTTCGTCCATTTGCTTACTCTAACACTTTTGGGAGTTTGACTGTTCCATCTTTTTG
>CAYNKT010000041.1:0-5091 GCA_964397885.1 uncultured Pseudomonadales bacterium | reverse complement strand
ATGACCAAAGGTAGCGACATCCAGGCTCTCACCCAGACTCTCCAGGATCTCTCCCGCATTACCTACGAGCAGGTCCTCTCCCTCTATCCCTAATCTCCACCACTATCGTCCCTTCCTGATCTGTCCGCCTGACACTAGCGCCAACCTTTGACAACCTTTCGAGAGTTTCCGTAGTCGGGTGACCATATCTGTTCTTAGCTCCCACCGAGATGACAGCAAGAGACGGTCTTATCTTTTCCAAAAACTCCAAACTTGTACTATACTTTGACCCATGATGACCCACTTTGAGGTAGTCTACTTTTGAGACAAGTCCACTCTCCAACATGCCTTTTTCTGCCTGGAATCCAGTGTCGCCTGTGAATAAAGCCCTATAATCTCCCTCAGTAAGCAACAATACGATACTCCGCTCATTGAGATCTCCGCGTTTGGCACTCGCCCCTAGTATCTGCTCACGTTTAACCGGATCGATTTGGTTGCTAAACACAGCCAAATACTCCTCCTCCACGTCAGGAGGCCATAGTACATCAAAGGTTAGCTTATCTCGAACACCCACATTGATAGTATCCCCCTGCTCTACTGCCGTTGCTACAACACCGCTATCACCAAGTACCCTCGCAAATCGTGTAAGCGCATCGCTTGCGTGTACCCCATCTGCTGTTACAAACTGGGTCACTTGGTATCTTTGTACTACACTAGACAACCCATTCATATGGTCAAAGTCCGTGTTAGTCAGTACTATAAGCTCGATATTACGATCCCAAAATGGCACGTATTGTTCTAGGCATGAGAGCACACGCTCGCCACTAGGCCCCCCATCAATCAAAACTTGATTACTGCCTTTAGTGACAAGGATTGCATCCCCCTGCCCTACGTCGCAAGCGACGATTATGGTTTTGCCGCTTGGCATCTGAGCGACCACTAGCACCACCAAGCCTAACAATAACCCCAAAGCGTAATACATTTTCTTCACTCTTTGATGGTATCACCATCTCGACCTACAGGGTTACACCCTGTAGGTCCAAGCAGCCAAAAAAGGACTGTCCCTGACGTACCAGCATTCCAGTTAACCAAATAATCGTATTACCTGCACAAATAATTCGAGGGGCACATACAAAATCAAAGATAGCACCCATCCCAGTCCTTCCAAGATCATCCCTCCCGCAATCGCAAGAGCAGATAACAACATGATGATAGGCGTAAGAGGCAAAACCAACATATTGGTAATAGGCGCAAGCCAGCTCGCCCGCGAGAACCACAAGATGGTGACTGGCAGTGTCGCAAGTGTCGCTGCTAGCGTCGGATATAGATACTCCGCCAAGTATCTGGTTATTCCATTCTTACCCATATGACTAGTAGCTATATGACTAATAAGTGGTTCTAGATACAAAAGACCCGCCGTCGCCGAGACAGAAAGGAGAAACCCCACATCCACTATCATCAAGGGTTGGACTAGCAACATTACTCCTGCAGTTATCCACAACATCCGCTTAGCCTCAGCTCGCCTCCCCCAGTAAAAAGCCGCTAGGGTCAAACTCCCCATGATCGCAGCTCGGGTCACAGCCGCACCTCCACCAGCCAGAACGACGTATAGACCAATTGCAGCGACCCCGCCCGCGATCGCCCACCCTCGACTTACAAACATTACTAGAACCTGCATCACAACCGCCGCCACGATATTGACGTTATAGCCTGAGGCTGCGACTATGTGCAGAGTCCCTGTAGCAACTAGTGACTGGTAAAAATCCCACGGCATCGCCCGCTTGACCCCAAGGAGAATCCCCGCAGCCAGTGACGCATGCGTCTCTGGTAGCCACTTTTGCAGGTAATTTACCATCCGCTCGCGGAACAAGGAAAGAGTCATTACCAGTCTCTCCCCCACTTCCATCTTGACGTTATCGACAACCTCAATAGTCGGGTCCATCATCACAATTTTTACGGTCTTAGATAGTAGCACTTGAGGTTCCACTCTGCCAACAAAGACATACTTCGCCCCAGGCATAATGTCCTTATAACCCTTGATTTGGACTTGCCACCTTCCCTGTCTAATGATCGTCTTTGAGTCAGTTAGCTCTGGTTTCTCGAGAATCCATGCGGTAAATCTGACCTTTGATTCTGATGTCCAAGTTTGGGGGAGTATGCTGGGCACTGTATGCCACCTCCAGAGGAAAAGGAAAATGAACAAACTAATAAACAGTAACTTGTGCTTTGATTGAGTCATAAACATTCTGCGGGATCTTGGCTTTGGTTAATAGCTCCTCGACCGACCCGTACGGCCTATTTTCAATGATCGTCTTGGCTCGCGCCTCCCCCACGCCCCACAAAGAATCGAGTTCGCTCGCACTCGCCGTGTTGATATTAATTTTGTTTGTTACACCGGCAACCTCCCCATCCGAGTCTCCGACACTCTGAGCATTCTGATTGTCCGAGCTTTCTGATTGTCTGGGTATATATATTTTCCCCCCGTCCTTAGCCTCCTCTGCCAAATTAATGTATTTACTCACCCATTCACGATCTGCCTGCTCTGCAAGTCCTCCTGCCATAACCAGAGCATCCCCTACCCTTGATCCACTTGGTAACTTGTACAAACCCTGCTTCTCTACTGCCCCCGCCACATCTACGACTATCTCCGATCTCATAGGTTCCGAACTACCAATAAGTTCGGAACCTTGCCCCTCCCCGACTATCTCCACCTTTGGTTTCTCCGGAGCAACCACCCTCCACACCCCGTATAGCAAAATTCCCGCTCCGATCACACCGACTACCCCCACCACTCCCCAGGTTTTTATCAAACTCAGTATGCTAAGTTCTTGTTCTCCGGTCTTCTCTTGCACATATATAAACTAGCAAATTATCCTGTTACTTTCCACCCCTTGACACGTTATGGGATAACAAAGTGACTATTAAAGCTAAGTAGAAAATATGGAATTAACCTCTCATCAAGCAAAGGATCTCTTACGGTATTATTACCACTCGAATAGCCAATACACTTCTGACCCAAATCTTGAGGTAGAGTGGCAACTAGCTCATATGTATCCCGACGGTATGTTATTGGGATATGACGCTGAAGGCTCACCTATCACAATTACTCAACTCGAATTATTAGAAGCTGCTTTCGGCTCTGATGCTCTTCACGAAGGGTGGGCTAACTACCATGATCAACCTGGTACTAACGGCTACGGTAGATAATATCCTTGCAAAATTCAACATCATTATTCCAAATCTCTCCCCTTTCCTACGCTCAAGTATTCAACATTATCCAAACTTGCGACCACAAATCAATTTCTTCATCAGTAGGTAGTATCGAAATCCCCCCCAACTCCTGCAACTTTATTGTGATCTGTTCGATTGGATCATCTCCCTCGATTCCTAATGACCTCATTGCAAGCACACCGATAACCAAGTCAGCTTGAGTTATATAGGCAATACCTACTCCCCATCCCAAAGCCAGCATTTCATCACTCTTTCTGGAGGGTGACAAATCATCTACGATATAGGCACCTACTCGCAGTCTATATTTATCGTCTTTTTTGCTTCCCACAATCTCAGCCGTTGTGCTCACCCTCGTATCTCCCACAATAAACGTAGACCCTGGTTTTAATGCAAAAAGCTGTGTTTCTCTCGTCATCCTCATATCCTACCCTTGCCCCACGTACCCAACTTGACAGTTTTCTAAATATTTAGTATCCTATAACACATGAAAATCCTCAACTTTCTCGAGGCACATCAACAAATCGAACAAATCACGAGTCAAGCCCAACTCCAGCTGTCCGAGCGTACCCGCTCCCGCATTATCAAACTCTCCGGCCGCCTCGACATCTGGATTGCCCCACTAACCCAGCTACTCGCCCGCTCCACTCGTGCCACCCCGCTACAGGCACTTGCAGAACTCAAAGAAGCCAACCTCCTCCAACCCGTCTATGATTTGATCCCACGCTCGCAACACCTTTTTTTGCTCTCTCCTGCAAGCACTCCCGCTACCTCTTGGCTCACTACGCAAGACTTTATTCAAAACAAAAAGCTCTTCTCCCCACTCTTTACTCTCTGGTTATATGAGCAGCCAATCCTCGAGTCTCACCTTTTGGTCCGACAACCCCTAACTGACGGTGAGAGCAAAATCGTCAGCACTCTCTTTAATCACCAAAATTCTCTAATCTCCCGGGATACTCTCGCCCAAGCCCTTTGGGGAGACAACTGGTACGACTCCTACTCCGACTGGACGATCGACACTCTTGTCCATAACGTGAGAGGCAAACTCATGTCACACTGGTCTCTCAAGACAGTTCGTAATCGTGGCTACATTCTCTCGCTCAAAACTTCCTCCTCATGGCCTCCTTCTCTTCCTCCTCCAGTCTCCGCCCCCGTTGGCGTACTCCCGACCGACAGCTATCTGGCTTATATGAACAACCCCTACAATCCACGCAAAGTCTACGCCGATCTCTTTTTAGCCCTCAAAAATGAAAAACTCAACATACCCCAGCCTGTCGACGCCATCCTCGCGATCAACTCCTACTCCTTCGACAACGTCGACACCCTCATAGCAGCCTACCCCCATGCCTCTGCCTACTTTACCAACTTCGACGACCGTGCACTCAAGATCCACGATGAGCGAATCAGGGAGCTCTCACTCAACTCCTACCAAACCCTCTACGATGATATACGTACGACCCGTCTGCAACCCAACTCCTTTGATCTCGTCGTTAGCGACTTTCGCCTCAACTGGAACAGCGACCATCAGCAAAATGTTAGCGCCATGGTCAATATTTACAATCTACTCAAAGATATGGGTACTCTTCTTCTCTCGGTAGTTGTCGACGTCAGGTATGAGAGTGACAAATACGGCCATGACCAAGAAAAAGCACCGCTTAATCTCAACAAACCATGGCACTTTGAGGCCCAAGAGCGCCTAACTCGCCTCTGTCATACCGTCCCCTACTACAAAAAACTCTTTACCGATGCAGGATTTGTTCTCCAACACGAGTTCGATATCGCCGAAGGCAAAAGATGGAGTACTGGCCTTGTCGATGTCTCTCCCCTCACTCGGCCTTCCTATCGACGTTTCCTCCTTACCAAGTCAAAATAATATAGGACGTA
>CAYNKT010000040.1:0-5095 GCA_964397885.1 uncultured Pseudomonadales bacterium | reverse complement strand
ACTTTTTCTACAATAGGTGTAAGGACTGCCAGGTCAGAAATTTTGGTGTCTGACTTGTCTTTGAGTTTTTTTAGATAATCTTGCGGAGTGGTCTCGGTAAAAGCAAATTTTTTGTTGACTAGGTTAGAGGCCGTCATAGAAACGAGATCGGGGCTCTCATTTGCAACGGCAAAAATGAAGTCGCAGGCCTTGGCATTACGCGAGATAAGCTCTGCATCACTCTCCTTGACGCCTAGCTCGATGAGGCGGTTGGTAGTAGCGCCAGGGAGCTCGGGGAGAGAGGCGCGGAGATCCTCGACCAACTCTGCGGAGAAGACAAACGGAGGAATGTCTGGCTCGGGGAAGTAGCGGTAGTCGGCTGCCTCTTCTTTGGTGCGTTGAGAAACGGTAATACCCTTGTCAGAGCGATAGCCACGGGTCTCTTGAACAGGTGTCTTGCCTTGATTTAGGAGCTCGGTGTGGCGCTTGATCTCGTATTCGGCGGCTTTCTCGAAAAAGCGAAAACTGTTGATGTTTTTGACCTCGACCTTGTAAGGAGGTAAATCATCGGACGAGTCACGACTCGCCCCTACTTCTTTCAATGAGATATTTAATTCTAATCTCATTGAACCCTTTTCCATGTCGCAGTCGGAGACTCCGAGCGCGCGCACGATATCACGGATTTGTTTGAGAACCTCTTTGGCCTGAGCCGGACTTTTGATATCTGGTTCGGTCACGATCTCGACGAGCGGCACGCCAGAGCGGTTAAAGTCGATAAGAGAAACTTTTTTGCCATCGAGGACTGTATGGGTGAGTTTGGCTGTGTCCTCCTCCATGTGGACCCTGGTAATCCCTACCCTACCCTCAGATGTATCTACATAGCCACCCTCACAAAATGGTTCGTCGTACTGACTTATTTGATAACCCTTGGGGAGGTCGGGATAAAAGTAGTGTTTGCGGTCGAACTTGCTAACGTGTGCGACCGTGCAGTTGAGCGCGAGACCAATCTTGAGGCAGTTTTCGATGGCTTGACGGCTAGGAACGGGGAGCGCGCCGGGGAGGCCAAGACAGACGGGACAGGTGTAGATGTTGGGACTACCTGCTCCAAAGGGATCGTTACGGCAACCGCAAAACATTTTGCTCTTGGTTGCAAGCTCGACGTGGATCTCGGCTCCGATCACTGGTTTGTAGCTCATGGTTTGATGCTTATGGCTAGACATTTTTCTCCTTGAGAATAGGTGGTTTTTGAGTGTGCCAACCTGTTAGTTGTTGATACTCATAACCCAAAGAGAGAAGTAAGGGCTCGGAGAATTTCTTGCCTACTAGCTGAACGCCTATAGGCAAGCCATTACCATGAAAACCACTGGGGACTATAAGCGCGGGCAGGCCTACCATGCTAACAGAGGTATTGTAGAGGTCGGCTAACATGTTGGCGAGTGGATCACTAATCAAATCACCTAGTTTGGGGGGCATGATGGGATTTTCGGGAAAAAGCATCAGGTCACATTGGTCGAAAGCATCTTCGAATTTTTTGTTAAGAATTGTTCTGATTTTGAGTGCTTTGCGATAGTAGGCGTCATAATAACCTGAGCTAAGATCGTAACTACCAATCATGATTCTACGCATGGTTTCCTGAGAAAAAAGGTCACGCTTATCCCCATATCTGACAGAGTCGTAGCGAGCCAGATTCGAGCTTGTCTCGGAGGGAGCGATAATATAATAGGTAGCTAAAGACATCTCTGCGACAGGCAACGAGATATCTACAAGTTTGTGCCCAGCGTTTTCTAGCTTCTTGGCGAAGTCTAGTGTGTTTTGTTTAATCTCACTATCTAATCCTTTTCCAAACATCTCTTTTGATATACCGATTTTGAGTTTGGAAGGAGGTTTGGATAAGCTAGATACGTAGTTAGGAACGGGATCTTGTGCTGAGGTGGCGTCTCGCTTATCTGCTCCTGCAATTACTCCTAATACTAGAGCGACATCATCAATATATTTGGCAAACGGTCCAACTGTATCCATTGATGAGGCATAGGCAATACAGCCATAGCGACTAACACGACCGTACGTAACCCGCAGGCCATATATATTATTCCATGCTGCAGGATTACGGATACTGCCTCCGGTATCTTCGCCTATGGCAAAGTTGCACATACGCATAGAAACTGCAGCAGCTGGCCCGCCAGACGAACCGCCTACCACTCTAGTAGGATCCCAGGGATTTTTGCCCATACCGTAATCACTGTTTTCTGTGCTTGCACCGTGTCCCCATGCATCTTGATTTCCCTTGGCGATCAGTATCGCGCCAGCTTTTTTAAGTTTTTGATGAACGGTCGCATCATATGGAGAATAATAACCATCCAAAATCTTGGATGCGCAAGTGGTGGGGAGCTCGGTTGTGACATAGCTATCTTTGAGGACATAGGTAAAACCATACAGGGGAAGTGATGGGTCTAGCCGCTTTAACTCTTTTATGACGTCAGTCTTATCTCTAACCGAAATTAAGGTATTGAGACTTGAGCTATGATTGTTTATGTTTTTGTAGCTTTCGTTTATTACATCAACCGGATTGATCGAGCCATCTCGAAATCCTTTTATTAGCTCGCTCATTGGTTTGTCTATAAGCATATTTACTCCAGTACCGCCGGAACTACAAAGTAACCATTGTGAATATATTTGGCGTTTTGCAGAGCTTGTTTTTGAGAGAGCATAGCACCTTCATCGACAAGATCTTCTCGCCAGACATTAGTCAAGCCAGATACCTGATTTGTCTCTTGGGTTTTTGAGGTGTCGGTTTTGTCTAGTGTTTCGACGTATTCATAGACTGTGGCGATTTGGTCAACAAGAGCCGCTTTTCTTTTATCTGAGAGATTGAGATTAGAAAGCTTGGCTAGATGAGTAACGTCCTTGGTTGTAATTTTTGTTTTGGCCATACTCAAGTAGTTTAGCATTCTACTCAAGAAATCACAATTTTGTCTTTGGTGAGATCGACATTAAGCTTACTAGCTTTGTCAAAGTTGGGTTCAAGAAGTTTCATGGCTAGCTCGTCCAAGATTTCGTTTTGGATAAGCCTCTTAAGTGGTCGGGCGCCGTAAAGGGGGTCGTAACCTTTTTGGGCTAAGTATGTTTTCACTTGATCAGTTACATTGATCGTTATGCCTTGATTCTTGACATTTTCTAGTGCTTTATCCACCTCGTTTTCGACGATGGCTCCCATGTCGCTGCTACTAAGCGCTCGAAAAGTAATAATCTGGTCTATGCGGTTTAATAGCTCGGGCTTGAATGCAAGTCTAACTACCTCCATGACCTCTTGCTTGGTGAGATCCCAGTCCCGGGCAGCTCCGTCGCAGATAATATCGCTACCTAGATTACTGGTCATGACAATCACGGAGTTCTTGAAGTCAACAGTTCTGCCTTTGCCATCTGTGAGTCGCCCCTCGTCAAAAATTTGCAAGAAAATATTAAATATTTGGGGATGGGCCTTTTCTACCTCGTCCAAGAGAATAACTGAGTAGGGTTTACGCCGTACAGCCTCGGTGAGCTGACCACCCTCTTCGTAGCCGATGTAGCCAGGAGGCGCGCCTATTAGTCTAGCAACGGTGTGCTCCTCGGAGTACTCGGACATGTCTATCCGGATCATCGAGTCGTCTCCGGCAAATAGCTCCGCGGCTAATGCTTTAGCGGTTTCTGTTTTACCTACTCCCGTGGGGCCCAAGAAAAGAAAGCTGGCGATAGGCTTGTCACTACTACTGATGCCAGCGCGGGAGCGCCTGACAGCGGAGGCAACAGCATGCACGGCCTCCTCTTGCCCGATAACCCTTTTACCTAAGACACTCTCGAGATTGAGCAGCTTTTCACTCTCCGCTTTTACTAGTTTGGTCACAGGAATACCAGTCCAGCGGGAGACAACCTTAGCTATATCCTCGGCGTCTACTTCTTGTTTGAGTAGTCGCTCATCACTAGGAACCTTGAGCCATTTGTCCTCTGCATCTTTGAGACGCTTTTCAGAATCTGGGAGTTTGCCGTACTTGATCTCCGCAGCACGGGTCAAGTCTATGTCCCGCTCGGCGGACTCGAGCTCGAGTTTGAGGGAGTCTAAGTCTTTTTTGGCAACACTCACGTCTTCGAGAAGTTTTTTTTGACTTTCCCAGGTCGACATCTTGGCCGACAAGTCCTCTTTCTGCGAGGCTACCTCTTTTTCAAGCTCTTTGAGCCTCGCTCTCGCACTAGCGCTTTTGTCTTTTTTGAGTCCGGCTAGCTCGATTTCTTTTTGCGTAATTAGTCGCTTTTGTGAGTCGAGAGCGGTGGGCAAAGACTCTGTCTCGATTTTGAGCCCACTGGCTGCCTCGTCGACAAGATCGATCGCTTTGTCGGGGAGGAAACGATCGGGAATGTAACGGCGACTTAGGGTAACGGCAGCAATAAGGGCGTCGTCCTCGATCCGAATGCCGTGATGGATCTCATACTTTTCTTTGAGACCACGCATGATGGCTACCGAGTCCTCGACGCTTGGCTCGTCGACTATTACTGGTTGAAATCGGCGCTCGAGCGCGGCATCTTTTTCAATATATTTGCGGTACTCTGTCAGAGTTGTAGCTCCGATCATGTGGAGACTACCCCTAGCTAAGGCGGGCTTGAGCATGTTGCCTGCATCGACTGCTCCCTCAGCTGCGCCTGCTCCAACTATGGTGTGAAGCTCGTCGACAAAAAGGATATACTTGCCACTTGCCTCATCTATTTCTTTGAGCAGGGCTTTGAGCCGTTCCTCAAACTCCCCACGGTACTTGGCTCCGGCCAAGATTGAGGCGATGTCGATAACTAAGAGATCTTTGTTGCGGAGGCTTTCCGGTACATCTCCTGCGACAATACGCTCCGCTAGACCCTCGGCGATTGCGGTTTTGCCGACCCCCGGATCTCCCACTAAGACAGGATTGTTTTTGGTGCGACGGGACAAAACCTGCATAACACGACGTACCTCTTGATCACGGCCGATCACGGGATCTAGTTTGCCCATGCGAGCCTGAGCGGTTAAGTTGGTCGTGAATTTCTTGATAGCTGATTGACTATTATCGTCGTTCATAAGGGTAGTATAGAACGGGTATTAGCAGTCTGTCAAGTC
>CAYNKT010000039.1:0-5108 GCA_964397885.1 uncultured Pseudomonadales bacterium | reverse complement strand
TGTATATTCTATGTACAATTTGTGACCTGATATTATAAAGTTTTTTTACTTTTTGATGCGTAGTGTCATTGTTTTTTCTTTTTTTTATTACATCTAGATCATTATAAAAGCTAGTTGCTTTGAGCATGATTTGTCCAGGACCCGCATCGAAAGTAATATAGTCGAGCATGTTAAGCATGTCTAAAAAATGTATCGAGGTTTCCCATTTACCTTTCATTTGATCTAACTTAACTATCAAAAGATAGTATGAATCTATGCGGTGGGCAATAATGTTGTTAACAAGTTTGTGCATAGATACCATATTTGGTTGACCGTTACTTCCAGTCACGCTGGATTTGATGTTGACTGGGTGAAAAATTTCATTGTCTTTTATCCAAATATCCCCCATTGATCGAGATTTCTTTTCGCCATTTTTGTTGCGTTCAAATGCTGCATTATAATCAGCATAGATATGGGCAGAGGTTTTGTCGTCTACATAATCTGCTACCTTGTGACCTTGTTCTTTTCCCTCTAATCGATCTATCAAACCATCCATGTTCGAGTGCCAATAATTATTGACATCATTCTCAATTTCTTGAAGTGTGTGTTGTTTAAGCATAATGCTTGCATTGTACACTTTTTCGACTATTTACAGGAGGATCGATAGTGGTACCGGCGACGGTAGTAGGTGTACTGGTTATGAGATATGTCGTGCTGGAGGGCAGCAGCCTCGACCTTGGTGAGGCGCTCGTCTCGGTGCAAGTATGAGTGACCCTCAATAACCACCTTTCCTCTTTTGCGTGTGAAATATATCTCACCGAGACGGTGATTAATGAGAGCGTAAGACCAATAATCCATGAATTTACGATATACCCAAAGGTTAGCCAAAGTCAAACAACTGAAATATGGGTTAGTCTGTGTAATCCTTGTCCCCGAGAGTGAGTGGGGAGTGTGAGAACTATTGAGGGGTGGAGGTTTTGATTTTGGCGCTAGTTAAGCGCGGTAAATTGGGAGAGGAGCGGAGAGGACGCTTGGTAATCTTGCGAGTAGGTGAGATAGCTAAACTTGAGAGGATGAAAACGACTCCGGGTAATAAGAGTATGAGGATTAAGCTCTAGCATCTTTCTGACTCCATATTTAATCTTGCCACCATACAGAATTGGACTACCGTATGGGGAGACAACAATAACTGAGTTGCCTTCTCGGAGATCGGTGAGCGAGCGCTCGACGTAGACTCGGTTGGCCTGGTCTCTTAGTTCAGTTGATAATGAGCTAGGATAAAAGGCAACGAGAAGATGCATGAGTAGATTGACCGGATGGGACTCTACTTGCCGATAAACAGGATATAGCTCAAGATTGTATTTGGTTTGAAAATACTTGATTACTGAGCGCATAAGGGGGACGTAGAGGGCGTAACCGGCTACGGGCATGATGAGGTGATTGGGATTGTGAATGCGGCGTACCCAGGCTGCGGTCATGAGTATATCGAGAGGAGAGCGGTGCGCGTCGAGGACGAGTAGACTTGCTGTTTTTGACATATATAGAGTTTAGCAGAGACAAGGTGACACAGTGTCAAGAGGTAGGGATACCACCCGGATAGCAGTGATCTTTGAAGTAACAGGTTTCACAAGTTTTGAGGTTAGTGGTGCGGGTAAAGTCGAGCGCGCGGATTTTGCGCATGACGTCTAAAATCAATTTTTTGAGCTGTGTTACCTCCTCTTCTTGGACCAAGACAGCACGACGACCGTCACGGCTAACATCGGCGGGGGCAGCGACAAAGTCGAGCATGGCGTCGCCAAACTTGTAGCGGAGACGAGGATCGAGGTCGATAAGGAGTCGATAGAAAGTGAGCTGGCGTTTGAGATCTCCCTCACTATCTTGGGTCGTCCCCTCGATTTGACCCATGGTTTTCACTTTGCCGGTTTTGTAGTCGACCACGCGCACGGTTTTGTGGTCACGACTGAGCCACTCGATGCGATCGAGTTTGCCAGATAGAGGTACGTCACCTAGAGTAACATGCGAGGATTTTTCGATATCGAGCGGGGGGGTAGCGCCTGTAAGAACCTGGTCGTAGTAGGGATCAAGAATGCGCTTGCCCTCCTCTACCCTCTCCTCAAAGTCCCTTTTGCTAATGACCTCACTCTCAAGCGCGTGCGTAAACTGGGAGATAAACTGTTCTTTGCTCATGACTGCTCCGTCCTGAAGAGAACGATAGAAAAGTTCGAGGGCACGGTGAACGGCGGTGCCAAAGGCGAGGTGGGGCTTTTTGGCGTGAGGGACACGGAGCAAGGAGTCAAGCTTAAACTTGTAAGCACACTCTAAGTATTTGTTGAGAGTGGTGGGAGAGAGCGTAAACTTGGAGACTAGTTCTGCCAGATAGTCACGCTCGTCTGACTCGAGTGAAGCTTGAGAAGGAGTTAAAGGCGAGAGCAAGTTTGTTAGATGTACGCCGGCACTTTCCTCGACAGCCTGGGTATCGACAGTCTCTACCTGACTATCCCCTAACTCGGCGATAAACATAGAGGGGACAACCTCGCGGACTGCACCTGCGACGCTGTACTTATTTGCGTAGCTAAGGGTAAGGCCGGTGCGGGCACGGGTTGCGGCAACATAAAAGAGACGGCGCTCGTCCTCGTTCTTTTCTTTGTCAGAGAGATCGGTGTTTTTGAGCAGGTTGTCGGGGAGTTTAATAAGATCGCGACGCCTATTGTTGCCCCAAGTCTTGTCGATCGACTTGTAGATAAAGACGTAGTCCCACTCCAGACCCTTGCTTTTGTGAGCGGTAGTTAGCGTCACTGCCTCATCACTCACCCCAAAGGAATTTTCTTCGATTTTGAGATGGTTTTCCCGCATAAGGTCCAAGTTTTCCAAGAAACCCTTGAGATCGAGCTCGTGATCGAAGCGGTTCATTTTTTTGACTTCGTCAAACAAGGTATTGAGACGGCTAAGTCTGTGATGGGCATCAGCTTGTCCGAGTACCCAGGTTAGATAACCGGACTCAGAGAGGACGGTCTCGAAGGTGGTCACAAAGGTATTCTCGGCGTCAATGGCACTCCAAGCACCGAGTTGGTTGATGACTGAGCTTAGTTTTTGTTTGTCTCTTAACTCAAGCTCATCGAGCAAACTGGGAGAGGCGAGAACATCAAAGAGGGAGAGGTGTTTGTCGCCGGCTATGCGCGCCAGTTTGAGGACGTCGAGAGGATCTAGTCCAAAGATTTGATAGTGGAGAATGGTAAACAAATCCTCATCCTCCTCGCGACGGCGCATCTCGTAGATGACACGCAAGATTTTGACAAAGTTGTTGACGGTCGGGTCTTCTAAGATGTCGGCACCTCCCTGAACACGGTAGTCGATACCATATTTGACAAAGATTTCGGAGAGGGCTCTTGCGTCGTTATTGTTGTGAAAGATAACAGCGATATTGCCGGCGCTAGTGCCCTGACTAAGAAGTTTTTTAATTTGCTCAGCTAGAAAAACTAGCTCGGCAGTGCCGGTTAAGAGTGAGGCTAGCTTGATACTGGGACCGTCACCTCGGACTGAGTTGAGGTGGGGATCGATACCCTTTACGACGTCGTTAATCCTGAGATTGTTGTGGGAGATAAGGGAGTCGGCGACGTCGAGAATAACTTGAGAACTGCGATAGTTCTCTCTCAGGGTAATGACCTTGGCACGGGGATAGTTTTTGACAAAATCTAGTTGGTTCTCAATAGAGGCTCCCTGAAAACGCATAATACTTTGATCAGGATCACCCGTGACCATGACGTTTGCCTCATCACCCCAATAGCTCGCTAGAAGAAGGAGGAGCTTGTTTTGACTACTATTAGTATCCTGGTACTCATCAACCATAAAGTACTGAAAGCGCTCTTGGTAACTTAAGAGGAGATTTTGATCGTTTGAGAAAGCCTCGACAACGAGGTTGATCATGTCCTCAAAATCATAGCGTTTGACCGCGAGGAGGTCTTTTTGGTAGGTACGGAAAAGTGTTAATAGCTCTAGGTTTTTGGCGAGATTTTTCTCTCGTTTAGCTCTTTCACCCTTTTTGAGAGCTTGGGCGTCGCTACCCTCTAGATATGACTTTTCGGTCTCTAGGAGGTCTTGTAACTGAGCTGGGGAGACACCCTCGCGCTTGAGATCAGAGAGAGCGCCGACTACCGCCGGGGCATAGTAGTAGTGAGCATTGACTGGTCTTAGCAACTTGTAGCGACCGGAGTCGAGAATTTTGTAGATCAGGCGGAGTTTTTCTAACTCGGACAAGGGCTCGGACGAAGGGTCGATTGTAAAGGCGTCTGGATTGTCGGCAATAATCTCGGTACAAAAACTATGGAAGGTACTGATGTTGCAGTAGTAGGCAGGAGTACCAATAAAGCTAGCGAGTCGCTGCCGCATGGCTCTAGCTCCACTCTCGGTATAGGTGAGGGCAAGAATGGCGTCGGGGTCGGTATCGGTGCGACTCAAGATGTTGGCAATCCTAAGGGCGATCGTTTGAGTTTTGCCAGTACCCGGTCCGGCGACGACCATGACGGGACCCTCGATCGTATCGACGGCTTGGCGCTGTTCTAGGTTTAGCTCAGCGTAGGCGTCTCTAAATTTTTGGGTGGTTTTGCCTTGGGACATGGTTAGCCCTCGAGCTCTCTAGTTGTTTCGCCGCTTATACTGCGGGTGGCGTCTAGTTTTTGACCAAGACTGCTAAAACTACTGGATACCTCGGAAAACTTGTTACTAGCGTTTGTTAAGTGACTCCCGAGAGTGGCGAGGACGGCGGTGGTTTTTTCGTGATCTTTTTGGATCGCCCTGAGCAAGCGGAAAACTTGTTTGGCTTTTTCCTCGATTTTTTGACCTTCGTAGGAAAGAAGAATTGTCTGCAGGGCGGCGTAGAGGGTGTTGGGGGAAACGGGATAGACACGGAGGGAGCGGGAAAACTGCATGAGCTCCTCGATCCCTACCAACTCGTAAAAGATGGACTCTGAGGGAATGTACATAAGCGCAAAGTCGAGGGTGCCTTCTTGGGGCAAGATATATTTGTTACTAATGGCTTTGATGTGGAGACGGACGTCACGAATAAAAGCGCGGCGCGGGAGATCTTTGTCAGATTGCTCTGCCTGTATAAGAAGCTGAAAATTTTCCAGGGG
>CAYNKT010000038.1:0-5427 GCA_964397885.1 uncultured Pseudomonadales bacterium | reverse complement strand
AGATAGAGCAGTAGTTTTTTCATAGCCAAACTGACGCAAGTAACACGTCTTGTACCAGTTAACTATAGATGAGGGGGGAAGTAAAGAGGAAAGGGGGGGGAGGTGGTGACAAGGGCCTGTGAATATGTTTATATAGATGTAAGTAATATGAATGATCTTGCCCTCGTCCTCAAGAAGGACGGTCTAGTCACGGACGAACAGTACGAACGTTTGCAGCGCGAGAGTTTTAGCAGTGGTAAGAGTGTGGATCTACTGGTTGAGGAGTCTGGTATCGTGCCGGAACTCGCGATAGTTAAAGCAAAAGCCAAGATTTACAATGTCCCCTATCTTGACCTAAATGGACTTGCTGCCTCGCCGGAGGCTTTGTCCAAGCTCCCAGAGAGTGTAGCTGAGCACTACCAACTCCTACCCTTTGAGTACGATCCCAAAGCTAATCTCCTCTCGGTCACAATGGCAGACCCGACGGATTTGCAGACAATCGCTTTTGTAGAGGCTAAAGCTAACGCCAAAGTAAAGCCTTATATGTCGCTAGCTGCTGAGCTTGACGAGGAAATACCCAAGCGGTACTCACAGAGCTTGTCGGCGGAGGTGTCGGCGGTGCTCAAAGAGTCGGCAGATAGCGATGTCTCCAAGAAAATCATTGATGTCACGAAAATCGGCGATATTATCAAAGAAGCGCCGATTGCCAAGATCGTGGCAACGGTACTGGAGTTTGCAGTGAAAGCTAGGGCGTCGGACGTACATATTGAGCCGCTAGAGGACCATACCCGCGTCAGGTACCGAATAGACGGTATTTTGCAGGAAAAGCTAGTGTTACCCAAGAAAGCACACGAGGCTCTCGTCTCGCGCGTCAAGATTTTGTCTGACCTCAAGATAGACGAGCGACGGGTACCGCAGGATGGCAGGTTTACCTTTAAGACGGGCGAACAAGAAGTCGATCTACGTGTGTCTACCCTACCCACGGTAGACGGAGAGAAGGTCGTGATGCGGTTACTTCGCAAAAGCTCGAACGTCCCTACCCTCTCGGACCTGGGGTTGCGAGGGGCGGCGCTCAAAAATCTTGAAGAGTCGATCCGAGTGCCGCACGGGATTATCCTAATTACGGGACCGACGGGATCGGGTAAAACGACGACTTTGTACTCGCTACTACATATCCTTAATACCCCCAAAGTCAATATCGTTACACTCGAGGACCCGGTTGAGTACCAGATTAACGGAGTGAACCAGGTCCAGACTAACCCTAAAGCAGGACTAACATTCGCAACGGGACTGAGGTCATTCTTGCGACAGGACCCAAACATAATCATGGTAGGAGAAATCCGGGATAACGAGACAGCAGACCTAGCTATCCAGGCATCGCTTACCGGACACTTGGTGTTTTCGACGCTGCACACTAACTCCTCATCCGGAGCTCTCCCGAGACTGCTTGACATGCAAGCCGAGCCTTTTCTACTAGCCTCGTCGATTACCTGTGTAGTCGCCCAGCGCGTACTGCGGAAAATTTGTGATAGTTGTAAGACTGCGTATACACCTGACGGGAGTGAGACTACTGAACTACAGCGAGTGCTAGGCAACCTGTATGACTCGTATATCGAAAAACTTAAACAGGAGAGTAGACAACTGCAACTATACAAAGGCAGGAAATGCGAGAAGTGTGGGGATACGGGATACTCGGGAAGAGTCGGGATATTTGAGGTACTAAAGGTAACGGAGCCAATTGGCAAACTGATACTAGAGCGGTCGCCGGCCAAGTCTATCGAGAACGAGGCTGTCAAGGTAGGGATGCTACTTATGCAGCAGGACGGGTACTTGAAGGTCCTTGCGGGAGAGACTACACTTGAAGAAGTTATGAGAGTAGCGCATACATAAATCACAAAGTGATTTATGAGAAGATAGAAAATAGTCAGCTAGCCACTAGTCATATAGGAACTAGGAGTAAGGAGACAGTAATTAGTAAATAGGAAAAAGGAAATAAGATATGGATATACAAAAATTACTACAAATGTGTGTGCAGTACCAGTCTAGCGATCTACACTTGGTGGTAGGTTCGCAGCCGCATCTACGGGTGCATGGAGAGCTAGTGCCGGTACCGGAGTCTTCGATATTAACTCCAGAGGTAGCCAAGGGACTAATAACTCCTATTATGGGAGAGGAGCAGCGCGAGATCATCGAGGTAGACCGAGAGATTGATTTTGGGTACTCGCTCCCCTCGGGCGAGCGGTTCCGGATCAATGTTTATCAGGAAAAGGGCAATATTGCGGCGGCGATGCGCTACATCCCCTCCAAAATCGCAAGCATCGACGAGCTGGGTTTGCCTCAGATACTCTCCGATTTGACAAGTCTCAAGCAGGGGCTGGTACTAGTAACGGGACCGACGGGGCATGGCAAGAGTACGGCGCAAGCGGCGATGATAGACAAGATAAACAGAGAGAGGTCGGAGCATATCGTGACTATCGAGGACCCGATCGAGTTTGTGCATAATCCAGTAAAAAGTATTATCTCGCAACGTGAGCTACATGCGGATACCCATTCGTGGGGGGTGGCGCTTAAGTCGGTGCTTCGCGAGGATCCTAATGTAGTCCTAATCGGCGAGATGCGTGACTACGAGACTATCGAGAGCGCCCTAACTATCGCTGAGACGGGTCACCTGGTTTTTGCCACCCTGCACACCAACTCGGCAGCGCAGACCGTGGATCGGGTGGTAGACGTTTTCCCGGAGAGCGAGCAGATGCAAGTGCGCTCACAGCTAGCCTCGATTCTGGAGGCGGTTATCTCGATGAGACTTATCCCCTCGATTGATAAAAGACGGGTACCGGTTGTGGAGATACTGCTAGCCAATCCGGCTGTCCGGTCGACGATCCGAGATGGCAAGACCCACATGCTAACCAATGTGATGCAGACAGCAGGCGACGCCGGGATGCGGACATTTGACATGGCTCTAGCTGACGCTTATGCTGCCAAAAAGGTTGATTTGACTGTTGCGCGGGAGTTTTCGGTTAATTTGGACGAGTTTAATCGTTTAGTTGCGAGGAGTATCTAGGATGTTACGATTTCGGTTTCGGGCAAGGACACAAAAGGGAGTGCTACGTAAAGGGATAGTCGAGGCGCAGACTCTGCAGGCAGCAGCGGAGGTGGTGAGAGGACAAGACCTAGTCATTGTCGAGCTGCACCAGGTCGATGTGGCAGGGGGAGGACTGACTATCTTTAATGATCGAGTCAAGTTTGATGACGTAGTGAACTTTACCAGACAGCTATCGACCATGATCTCGGCTGGGCTCCCCCTCACGGACGCACTCTCGGTACTACAGGTACAAGTCCCGCCAGCGCTTGCCAAGAAAATTATCGAGATTGTGCGGAGTATCGAGGGTGGCTCGACTTTTGCGGACGCAATCGCGACTCAAAAAGACACGTTTTCGAGTGTCTATGTGGCGCTTGTCCGAGTGGGTGAGGCAGCGGGAGTACTAGACATAATTCTCGGGAGACTAGCGGATAACCTGGAAAAGCAGCGGGAGTTTCGGGCTAAGACCAAGGGGGCACTCATCTATCCTGTCATCGTACTTGTCGGGATGCTGGTTGTAGGGGTTGTTATGATGGTGTTTGTGCTACCCAAACTTACGGCAATGTACGACGATTTTCAGGTGGAGCTGCCTACCATCACCAAGTTACTAATTGGGATCTCTAATTTTGTGAGTAACTCGTGGTACGTGGTGCTAGTTGCTGTCATTGGACTAGGATACGGGATCGCCCAGTGGCGAAAAACCAAGACAGGTGCACTAATCTATGACCAGACCATGTTTAAGCTCCCGATTTTTGGCAAGATCAAGTCAATGGTACTAATGTCGGAGTTTACACGGACATTGGCGCTGCTTGCCTCGGCTGGAGTATCGCTTGTTGAGGGACTATCGATTGTGCGGGGGGTCGTGGACTCGGAGCTAGTGTCGCTAGCTCTCGACAAGATTGGCAAGGATGTAGAAAAGGGTAACTCTCTGGCTGCGTCTATAGCCAAACACCCCGTATTCCCCCTACTCGTCTCGCAGATGGTGTCTGTGGGCGAGCAGACCGGCAAGCTGGACGATGTGCTAAACCGCGTCGCGGCTTATTTTGAGGTGGAGAGCGAGCACGCGATCAAAAACCTGTCGACGGCGATGGAGCCTCTTATCATGATTTTGCTGGGATTAGGGGTAGGGTTTATGATCGTCGCCATCATTGTCCCGATATACAACTTGACAAGCGCATTCTAAAATGATGATATGGATACATAGAAATATATTGACTAAGGAGGCTGTATGAAGCTGCCCAGATTGCTTAAGCGTGGATTTACAATGATCGAGCTACTGATCGTTATAGCGGTACTCGGAATACTGGCTGTTGCGGTCCTGGCTGCCATTAACCCGATCGAGCAAATCAACCGAGGACGGGATACTGGCTCGAGGTCTGACGCGGAGCAGCTACTCTCGGCAATCGATAGGTACTATGCAAGTAAAGGGTATTATCCGTGGATGTCGGGAGCAGCGAGCCTGAATACAACTACTGATTCGACTAATAGTGATTTGCTAGTTATTGATGGCGGTACTACCGATATTGGGGACGATGATCAAAATTTTGTCGACAACTTGTCGACTGGAGGCGCCTCGGAAATAAAGGCCTCTTTTGTGTCTCGGGTTACAGACCCAACTTATAATCCTTTATATATATATAACTCCGGCGTGAGCTCGGAGAGCACATATCTCTGTTTTGTCCCCAAATCAGCGTCTTTTCGGGAAGAGGCGTGGAACCGATGCAGTAATGATGCTCATGATGGGTTAGATGGGTCGCTACCGGCAGACATGCCCGCCGGTGCTTGTCCCGATGACGGGACGTGTTCTCAGGCAGCATCTGCGGACTTAGCTACGGGTTGTTACATTTGTCTACCGTAAGTTAGAGATTAGGAATTAGGAATTAACCCCCCGCATATTGCGGGGGGTTTGGGATATAATTAGGATATGGCAGGTTTGTGGTACATATTGATTTTCTTTTTGGGAGCCTCGGTGGGCTCTTTTGTTAATGTCCTCGTTTCACGGACGGTCGCGGGTCGTGAATGGGTACGGGGGAGGTCGGGATGTGACTACTGCAAAAAAAACCTAGCCTGGTATGACATGATTCCCCTACTCTCTTACGGCGTGTACCGTGGTAAAAGTAGGTGTTGCAATAAACAGCTGTCTTGGCAACACCCGCTGGTCGAGGCTCTGTCGGGTGCGCTTTTTTTGTGGTGGGCGGTCATGGGGCAGGTATTTTTTCACCTAGTTACTCACCCACTCACGATAATTCAGCCTTTATATTGGCTAGTTACGGGAGTACTTTTAATCATCATTCTTGTAATGGATATGTACTACGGCCTGATACCTACTAAGGTAGTCATTGTTGGGTCAGTTATGACTATTCTATACC
>CAYNKT010000037.1:0-5488 GCA_964397885.1 uncultured Pseudomonadales bacterium | reverse complement strand
TAGCTTGGAGATGCCTTTGTAGAGACGTTTGGCGATAATAAGGTAGGCTGCCCATAGGACGTTTTGGAGGACTATGAGCATATTGCCGCTAAAGTGGGAAAGGGTGAGAGTTGAGCTACTACTAATGACTGGCTCAAGTGCTAGGAGCATGGTACCGGCGAGGGCTATCCCGAGTCCACGTAGTTCGCGCTTGGTCTCTTTTTCTTTGAGAAAAATAACACCACCAAGAATGGTGAAAATGGGACTGGTAGCTCCTATGAGCGAGGCTTCTATGGCAGACGTTTTGGCAAGTCCTGAGTAGAGAATGGCAAGCAAGATGGGCGTGCCGACAAACTCGAGAGCGAGGATTTTGACAAAGTGACGTTTAATGAGCGTAAACGATGCACGGCTCACAAAAAAAAGAAAGGGAAGGGAGAGGGGGGCGGCGAGCGCGAACCTTGCAAAAAGAAACTGGAGGGGGGAAAGGGTGTCGAGAGCTGGCTTGACGATGGGGAGCGCCGCACCCCAGATTAGGGCGTTAGCAATGAGTGCGATGTAGGCGAGGCGGCGTTTTTTGCTCACTGCTCTACTATGACAGCTTGTCGATCACTTGGTCAAGAGTGATAGTTTGTTGTTCTCGAGAGTCCATGTTTTTGAGGGTGACAAGATTTTTACTGGCTTCTTCTTCGCCTATTACCAAAACATAGGGAATGTTTTTCTTGCTAGCGTATTTGAACTGTTTGCCTAGCTTGTCAGCCATGTCAGGATATAACTCGGTTGCGACACCGGCTTGCCTAAGATCTTTTGCTACCTTCAGGGACGGTCCCTGTAGGTTCGGTGAGAAGAGGGTGACAAGGACACGGGGGCCAGCGCCAGTTGGTATTAACCCAAGTTGGTCGGCTGCCTCGACTGTACGGTCAAAACCAAAGCCAACTCCAGTTCCGGGGATGTCAAGCCCTGTGAGGCGTTTCATCATCCCGTCATAACGTTCTCCACCACCGACTGAGCCAACGGCGTAGTCTTCGATCGTGATTTCCCAGATCGGACCTTCGGAGTAGCTAAAGCTACGGGCTAGGGTTTTCTCAAAACGGTAAAACTCGGAGCTAAAACCGGTGTTTTCGAGGTACTCTATAATTGTATTTATAGTTTCGTCGGGCTTAATCTCCATGACTTGTTGGTAATAACCGCGAGCCTGGGACTCGGAGATGCCTTTTTTGACCATGTCGAGGATTACGCCTTCTTCCCCGATCTTTTTGAGTTTGTCTAAGGCGACGATTGCCTCGTAGGGAATGTCCTTCATAAGCTCGCGGGAGTTAAAGATAATGACAGGTTTTTGGAAGCCAATGTTCAAGTACGTCTCCAAGTTTTCGGCGATGACCTCGGCATCAGCACTAGCCCCTTTGACGCCAAAAATATCTAGATCAAATTGCGTAAACTCGCGGTAGCGGCCTTTTTGGGGATTTTCGGCACGAAAGACGTTTTGGATTTGATATCTACGGAAGGGGAAGGTGAGACTACTAAAGTTAGCGGCAACGTATCTACAGGTGGGGACTGTTTGGTCGTAGCGCATCATGACGTCGCGGCCACCTTGATCTGTAAACTTGAAAAAAAGCTTTTCGTCCTCGCCTACCTCGCCCTCAAATAGGGAGTAGGGCTCGAGGGTGGGGGTCTCAATGGGCTCGTATCCCCAACTTTGTGCAGTTTTGATCATGACGTCCCTTACCCACGCCCGTTTGCGAGCGTCCATGGGTAGGATGTCGCGAAATCCCTTGAGGGTTTGTAAGTTTTGTTTTTGCATGAATATATGATAGCACGCCGGATTAGACAAAGGCGTGATGAGGTGAGGGGATGTCGAGTGTTTTCTCGATCGTGGTTAGACGTTTGTCGTGTTGTTTGACTACTTTTTGGGTTAAGATTAACTCTTCCTGTGTGCTAGTCACGATTTTGAGAACTTTGTCTAGATTATTCTCAATTCGATCGATCTTCTTGTCGATAGGTTTGAGCTCCTCTTTGACGATCTCTTTGACTCGTTGTTCGTCTTGATAAGTAAGCATACTTTGATTAAAGCAAAGATGAGAGCGTGAGTCAATTTTGTTTGATGCGCATGACGATGGTCGCGGACCAGTCGTTGTCCTGGTCGCGGACGGCGGTAAAAAGAACCTCGTCACCGGGGGAGATGTCCTTAAAGTCAAGAGAGCCCTCGGAAGATTTGTAGCTAGTGGATTTGGTGAAAAATAGCTCGATATCGTCTCCACCATCCCGGGGAGTAATCATAAAGGCATACTTGTCGATACTGCTAACTTTGCCGATACCGGCGAGTTTTTCGGGTGGGGCAAAGGGTTTTTCGCTGACAATGACGCGTTTGCCTTCTAGCTCGTCGTCGCCTTTGGAATAACCCATCGCGATAATGTAGTCGTCGATTCTGACGCTATCGATGTCGATGTCGGCGTTGCCGGGAGAGCGGACGATAGTCGCGTCGCTTCCAATGGCAACGTTTTTTTTGCCGTCTTTGTCTTTGACAACTAGGGTGTTTTTGATGACATCTTCGACTTGGCCGACGTATCCGCGGATTTGACTGGTGTCACCTACCTCGTTAATACCTACGGTTTGTTTAAGTCTGGCTTTGAGGTTTTCGGTAACTTGTTCTTCGTTCTTGGTTCCAGAGGGAGTTGAGCTCTGTGCGAGGACAAGGGACCTGGCTGTGAGAACCAGAAGAAGTGCGAATGATAGGGATATAAGTGATTTTTTCATCGTGCAAACGATTGTTATACCACAACTCTAAGATTTATCAAAGTTCGGTGGTTGTATAGACAATGGTGAGGACTTTCTCGACTTTGCTTCCGTCCTCGAGATAACTATCGATTTTGATGGTATTGGCACCCGACACCAGGGCAACCTCCTCGGTAAAAACTCCGACCTCAGATGGGACGATGATGTACTCGCCCTTTTCACCAAGAATGACGACGTAGGTCCCGGGGAGAGTTTTGCCCGTGATTTCAATCGTATTTTTATTTACTACAAGATTGTCCGATGTTTCGATGTCAAGGAATAATTTTTGAGAAGTTTCGGGGGTTTTGTTTTTGAGATTGACGCTCGTTGACGCACTTGGAGAAGGGGACGATATCGACTCTATCGCCATTCTAGCCCGCATAACTCCACCAACTATTACGAGGCCAATTAACAACCCTATAATTACTGCTACAGTGATCTCTTTGCGTGCTTTCATTTGGTGACAGTGTAAAAGCCAGACGTGTAATTGTCAATAAGCTTTTTGCCATGTGGTAATATAGATGGGTTATGGAAATCACTTATCTAGGTCATTCTTGTTTTCGGATCAAAGCCAAGTCCGGAACGGTTGTAACAGATCCTTATAACAAGTCGGTCGGGTTGACACTGCCTACCTTATCAGCGGATATCGTGACTGTTTCACACCCGCACGATGACCACAATAATACGGCGGCTGTCGCAGGTACTGCCAGGCGTAAACAGCCATTTGTGGTAGATCAGGCGGGGGAGTACGAAGTAGAAGGAGTGTCGATATTTGGTTATCAAACTAAGCATGATGAGTTAGAGGGAGAGGAGAGGGGCGAGAACACGGTATTTACCATAATCGCCGATGATCTGCGGATCGTACATCTCGGGGATCTTGGTCACATGCTATCAGACAAATTGATCGAAGAACTGAACGGTGTGGATGTGCTAATGATCCCGGTTGGGGGAGTGTATACGATTGACGCTAAGATGGCGGCGACTCTTGCCGCTAAGATCGAGCCGAGCTATATCTTGCCGATGCATTACAAGACCGACAAGCATGACGAGAAAACCTTTGGTACAGTTGCCGGGTTACAAGAATTTGTGACCCATTATGGGCATGGCTCGCGGGTTGTATCTACTTTGACGCTTAACAAGATGACGATGCCAGAGGATTTGACCGAGGTGATTGTGTTTGAGTGATATTCATATAGTGAATAGTTGGTATTTGTTAGGTAAAATGAGAGTATGGCAGTAACCAAAGTTCCCCCACATAGCGACGAGGCAGAAACTAGTGTGCTAGGTTCAATTTTGATTGATAAGGACGCTATAGTCCAGATTTCGGATTTTCTCCTCCCAGAGCATTTTTATCAGGACAAGCACGGGGATATTTATCAGGCGATGCTTGCGCTTTATGAGATGAGAGAGCCTATTGATCTAGTGACTGTCCCCCAAAAGCTAAAGGAAATGAAAAAACTGACGCAGGTGGGGGGAGTGAGCTATATCTCAACTTTGGTAGATCGGGTGCCTAGCTCTGCCAATGTCAAGAAATATGGTGAGATCATCCGTGACTATTACACGAGACGAAGGCTCATTACCGACTCTTCAAGCGTAATCGAGATGGGGTTTGACGAGGGGGTAACGGTACCCCAGATGCTAGACGAGGCAGAGCAAAAAGTTTTCTCGCTTTCACAAAAACACCTTAGGCAAGGATTTTTGCCGATTAAGAGTGTGCTGTCTGAGTCTTTTGACCGGCTGGACGAGCTGCATAAAAAGTCGGGGGCGCTTCGCGGGGTAGCTACCGGGTTTACTGACCTCGATAACACTCTCGCAGGACTGCAGGACTCTAACTTGATCATACTTGCGGCACGACCGGGGACGGGAAAGAGTGCTTTTGCGCTTAATATTGCTCAACATGCGAGCGTGAGTTTTAAGTTGCCGGTGGGGATGTTTTCGCTCGAGATGAGCAAAGAGGAGCTAGTTGACCGGATGCTTGTTTCGCAAGCTGATATTGATGCGTGGCGGCTCAAGACTGGTAAGCTGACAAGTACGGATTTTGAGAAACTTTCGGAAGCGATGGGGGTGCTCGCGGAGGCTCCGCTTTATATCGATGACACTCCGGGGATATCGATACTTGAAATGCGGACAAAGGCTAGACGACTCAAGGCGGAACATAATCTCGGTCTTATCATCGTAGACTACCTGCAGCTTGTACATGGTCGTAACCTTGAGAACCGAGTTCAGGAGGTGGGTGAGATCTCACAAGGTCTTAAAAATCTGGCACGTGAGCTCAATATCCCGGTACTGGCTCTTTCGCAGTTGTCACGCGCCATTGAGCACCGGGGAGCGGGGAGCGCGCCGCAACTTGCTGACCTGCGTGAGTCGGGGTCTATTGAGCAGGATGCGGATGTGGTCATGTTTTTGTATAGAGAAGATGCAGAGGACCTCGAGAGCATGAAACTATCTGTTGCTAAACACCGCAACGGGGCGCTCCGGACGATTGATCTCAAGTTCCGGGGAGATAGGGTGAGGTTTTATGGGATGGATAAGACGAGGTAAGGGACTTGTGTGAGTGCCCTCCACGCACTTACATTCGAACACCTTTTAGCGTGGATAAGTGAACTTATGCGTGTGTATGAAAGTACCTACTAAAGACAATTATACCAGAGATTTTATCTGTAATACCTTGAAGATTTTGTGAAGTATTTTAAACGTGGGATTTTCCTCTCCTCTTTCTACACGAGCAAAATAATTAGTG
>CAYNKT010000036.1:0-5612 GCA_964397885.1 uncultured Pseudomonadales bacterium | reverse complement strand
AGGAGATTTTACTATGAAAATCAAATCAGTGCGCGCGTACGAAATCATTGCCTCAGGTGGGTATCCCACGGTCGAAGCCGTGGTTGAGACCGAGAACGGGGCAGTAGGTGTGGCATCCGTCCCTTACGGCGCCTCTGCTGGCTCTCACGAGGCAGTCATTCTCGAAGACGGCGATAGTAGTAGGTACGGCGGTCACGGGATGCTCGAGGCAGTCAGTAACATCGAGACCAAAATAGCTCCCGAACTAGTCGGCCAAATGGTCGAAAACCAACCTCACCTAGACGAGATTATGCTCAACCTCGACGACACCGTCGACAAAAGCAATCTCGGCGGTAACGCCATTCTCGCCGTCAGTCTCGCCGCAGCTCGCGCAGGCTCGATAGCTCTCCAAAAGCCCCTGTATCGTCACATTATTGACACCTACGACACCGGTGTTGACCTAGCCGCCCTCCCGCATCCCATGGCAGTTGTTATAGAAGGAGGCAAGCACGCAGCTAACTCTACCGATCTCCAGGAGTATTGTTTTACCGGACTAGGTGGGGAGTCAGTAAAGGAAAGTCTACGCTCTGTGCTTGAGTCCTATCACGCCCTAAGACAGGTGCTAGCCAAAAACAATCTTTCGACCAATGTTGGCAACGAAGGAGCCTTTGCTCCCGAGGGCATTGCCTCTAACGAGGCTCCGTTTGCCTTTATGCTAGAGGCTATTAGTAACGCCGGTCTTGTGGTAGGTCATGACGTCGGGATCTCGGTCGACGCAGCCGCCAGCGAGTTTTACAAGGACGGCAAATATCACCTCAAACTAGAGAACAAATCTCTCGACTCCCAAGAGCTAATCGAGTATTACCGAGGTTGGCTCGATAAATATCCCATTATTACGATAGAAGATATGTTGCACGAGGATGACTGGGACAACTGGCCCAAAATGAAGGCGCTTGCAGACAACTACCACATCCCCTTAATAGGCGACGACCTTACCGTGACAAATATCACTCGCCTTAGGCGCGCAGTGGACTCGGCCTCTATTTCCGGACTCCTCGTCAAGCTCAACCAAATCGGCACACTCTCCGAGACGGTCGAGTGCGCTCGGCTCGCCCGAAGTCACGGTATCATGACAGTTACGAGCCACCGGGGTGGGGGAGAGAGTAACGACACGGCTATGATCGACGTCGCAGTTGCGCTGGGGAGTAGCTACGTAAAAGTTGGCCCTACCCGTGGCGAACGTGTTGCCAAATACAACAGACTCCTCGAAATCGAGCGCGAACTGCTACTTAATATTTAATGGTTAAAACATAAGGCTTAAAACATGCATACCCAAAAACTTACCAAAATAGTCGCAACCATCGGCCCCGCTAGCGAAACCGAGGACAAACTCGAAGACTTGCTAAAGTCCGGCGCTAACGTCCTGCGGTTTAACACCAAACACAGTACTCCCGAGTGGCACAGGGAGCACATTCGTCTTGCTCAATCTGTCGCAGATAGGCTAGGGGCAACAATCGGCATCTTGCTCGACCTCCAGGGTCCCGAGATCAGGCTCGAGACTAGAGATAAAAAAGACATCAAAGTCGAAAAAGGTCAAAAGCTAAGGTTCCGCAGCTCCTTTGTCGACGGGATAGACATCATTATCCCCCATAGCGCCGTTTTCCCTTTGCTTAAGCCAGGTGACGACCTGCTTATAGACGACGGATTTGTCGAAACAGTTGTCGAAAGCAGTACCAAAGCCGAGATCGTGGTAGTCTGCCAAAACGACTCGGTCATTAAACACCGCAAGGGAGTCAATCTGCCAGGCAAAGACATCGATTTCCCTAGTCTCATCGAAAACGACATCAGGCAGCTGGACGTCAACTCAGCCAACAAAATCGACTTTGTTGGTCTCTCATTTGTCCGCTCAGCTCACGACATCGTGGTGCTTCGCGCCGAAATGGTCAAACGCATGATGAAGTCCCAGATCGTTGCCAAAATAGAAAGTCAACCAGCACTAGACCGCCTTGACGAAATAATCGAAGAAGCAGACGTAGTTATGATCGCCAGGGGAGATCTGGGAGTCGAGGTACCATACGAGCAGCTTGCCTATTGGCAAAGAGTCATTATCGACAAATGCCGTGTTGCCCACAAGCCAGTCATTACCGCAACCCAAATGCTTGAGTCAATGATCGTTAATCCCCGGCCTACCCGTGCCGAGGTGACAGACGTAGCCCACGCCATCTTTGAGGGGACAGACGCCATCATGCTCTCAGGCGAGTCCGCTGGAGGCAAGTATCCCGTGCGCGCGGTTCAGACCATGTCCAAGATCGCCAAATGGAACGAAACTAGGCACAATACTCACTTTCTTCCTTCCAACGAAATCGATCCAACTAGCACCATAGCCAACGCCGTCGTCAACGTCGTAGACTCTCCAGTCAAACCCAAGATAGATGCAGTACTTGTCTTTACCGAAACTGGCTATACCGCTCGCGCCGTCGCCAAACACCGGCTCAAAATCCCGGTAATAGCCGTCACCGAAAACAAAAAAACCGCCGAGCAACTTACCATCTCCTACGGCATCGAGCCAGTCGTCGCCGACTTGCCATCTGGTCCCTTCGACTCAGCCACTAGTGTGATCAAAGATCTAGTCAAACAAGACAAGCTCCACGCAGGCAGTACCGTAGTCGTAGTCCACGGTCAACACTGGCAAAAGCCTGGTAACACCAACTCTCTCTCCGTCATCACCCTCTAACAAAACCCCCGCTCTCGCAGGGGTTCTAAACTTAAAACTTAACGTCTAATGCTTAATCCTTAATCTCACCTAGGTAACTTAATGACCTGCCCAACCTCGATTAGAGAGGCATTAACTAGCTGGTTAAACTTAGAAACTTCGGTCCATTTGTACCCATCAGAGTATGCCCGTACACAAATGTTCCAGAGATTATCACCCTTCACGACTGTGTAGCTATCTCCTTCGATCTTGGGCATTTCGGGACTAATAGTTGCAGTAGCTGGCTTAACAATCTCACGTACCGCGACCTTGGGGAGCCGTAGCGTCTGTCCAGATGTTACTACACTTGGATTAACAAGCTCGTTTTCTTTGGCGATATCTACCCAGTTATAACCGGATCCGTATACTTGCTCAGCAATCATCCAAAGGTGATCGCCTGTCTGAACAGTATATGACTCTGGTTGATCAACTACAAACTTCTCACCAGTCTCTTTGACCTCGACTGCTACCTCACCCACTGTCTCTGTAGCCTGAGGAACGGAGGTAGTATCAGCATCACTTGTAATCTCGGGCTTATTACCCTGATACATCCGAAACACCAGTATCCCAATAAGGACAACCGTGATCATTCCAAAAATAACTGAGAGCATCGACTCATTGAGCTTTATAGTTTTTAAGAGCTGCTTAACTTTAGCTTCCATATATACTTCCTTTTCTTGGGCAGAAAAATATGTATCTAGACTACAATAGCAAATATATATGGGTTAAGTCAAGATGGCCGATTGGGGCGAGGCTGAGGGGACTCGAACCCCTGACCTTCCACGTGACAGGCGGACGCTCTAACCAACTGAGCTACAGCCCCAAGCTGCAAGAATTTTATCAGAATTTTTGCTATACTGCCATTACTAATAGTAATAGCCACAAGGACTGCTAGTCCATAGGAGATATATGTCAGGATTAACTCTCATTTTAGTTTTAGCAGTAGTGCTCGCCGGGTATGTCGTCTCTCTCTATAACTTTTTTGCGACCACCAGAACCCGCATCAAAGCCAGTATTCAAGAAATCGGCAATCAGCTCAAACGCCAAGCTGACCTTATCCCCAATCTCGAGGCCAGTGTCAAAGGCTACCTCAAACACGAAAAAGGTATCCTTGAGGCACTAGCGAGCGCAAGGAAAGCCGTCACCTCCGCCAGTCTTGGTAGCAGTACCTCTCAGCAAGCCGAGGCCTCCTCGGCGATCGCCGACCTTCTCCCCAAGCTCAATGTTGTTGTCGAAAGTAATCCCGAGCTCAAAGCTAACACCACTGTCCAACAACTCATGGAGGAGCTACGCGACACCTCTGACAAAGTCATGTACGCAAGGCGTACTCTTATCGACCTCTCGGCCGACTTTAACATCAAAGTCGTTACCTTCCCTAGCAACTTGGTAGCAGGGGTTTTTGGTATCAAAGAGGTAGAAGGTCTCAAAGTCGGAGACATGGATCGTGCAACTAGCGTAACTGCCGAAGAGACAAAATCCCCCAAAATTAGCTTGTAGCTTGAGCATATGCAAAACATTTACGAGCAGATAGATGCCAACAAGCGCAAAAGCTTTTTGGTTATCTCTATTTTTATTCTCCTCGTTTCGGGTGTTGGCTACTTTTTTAGCTATCTATATGGGTACGACTGGACGTTTCTTATTCTCGCTATTTTTGTCTCTGGCATCGGTAGCTACATTAGCTACTACAACTCCGACAAGATCGCTTTGTCGCTCGCAGGAGCTGTGCAAGTAACCAGCAAAACCCACCCTGCCTACGTCTCTGTAGTGGACAGCCTCGCACGAGTCGCAGGTATTAAAGCTCCTCCGACCTATCTCATTAGGAGTCCTGCTCTTAACGCCTTTGCAACCGGTCGTGATCCCTCGCATGGAGCGATAGCCGTAACCCAAGGTCTCCTAGACAGGCTTAACAGAACCGAACTAGAGGGAGTCGTCGCGCACGAGCTCACTCATATCAAAAACTACGACACCCGGCTCATGACTATAGTCATGATCCTTGTTGGCTCGATTTCGCTCATCCTCAACTGGGGTTGGCGCATGAGTTTCCACCGTCGCGGCGGGGACAATGACAATAGGGGAGGTAACGCCGTGATCATGGTCATTGGTCTAGTATTTTTGATTTTGGCGCCAATCCTGGCTCAGCTTACCCAGTTAGCCATCAGCCGTCGCCGCGAGTTTTACGCCGATGCTGGTGCAGCACTCCTTACTCGGCAGCCGGGAGGGCTGATTAGCGCCCTCAAAAAAATCGCCAGCCACGAGGATATCGAGTTAGATACTGCAAATACCGCGACCGCCCATCTCTACATAGATGACCCAGTGACCAAAGAGACCCACGGTTCGTGGCTCGCCAAATTGTTTAGCACCCACCCTCCGATCGTCGAGCGGGTCGCAGCTCTGCAAGGCAAGTAGTAACTCATACTGATGTTATCCAAGTTAGTGTATAATTCACAAATGGCTAATTTGGAAAGGTTGAGGCAAGCTGTCGAACCAATAAGTCTGCAAAATATACCTCAAAACTTAGAGCAACTAGTCGCCGCGCGCTATCTAGATTTTTGCGTGATTATCGGAGTTGTCAGAAATCAATTATTGACCCCCATAACTTTTCTTGCCTTGTTGCCACATCTTAATCGTTGTGTATCTGTCGATCGTCGTAATCGGCTAGAGCGAGATGGGGCGCAAACCTCTCTCTTAAATGCCCTCACCGATCCGGACTTACTAGATTTATTACCTTGGGACGTCAGAGCTAATTTATCCCTAGCAGACATACATAGAGAAGCTGCCGAAATATTAATGGCGCTAGACTCAGTAGACAACTACCCTCTAGACACAAGATATTCCACAGAAATTATACCAGAGCTAGCACTCGACTTGACAGACTGCTAAT
>CAYNKT010000035.1:0-5655 GCA_964397885.1 uncultured Pseudomonadales bacterium | reverse complement strand
GCGAGATCAGCGAGCTCAAAGTTAGCCAAAATAAATGGATCTACGCGACCATAAAAGACGAGGGAGCCAGTGTCAATATCTTTGCGACAACCTATCAGATCCACAACCTAGCAAGCCTTGATGTCGGGATGCTCGTCAAGGTAACGGGTGCGCCCGCGCTCTACCAAAAAACCGCCCGCTTTAGCCTAAATGCCCATGAGATTGTCCCTAGCGGCGAGGGAGCTCTCGCAGTTGCCTACGCCAAACTCAAGTTACAACTCGAAAAACAAGGATTGTTTGCGCTAGACCGCAAGCGCCCGCTCCCCATGTTTCCTAGTAGCATTGGTCTATTGACAGGCAAGGGTAGCGAGGCCTACAACGACTTTGTCAAAGTCGCAAGTGCCAGGATAGGAGGATATAAAATCCTCTTTTATCCTGTCGCCGTTCAGGGGAGTAGCGCCGTTAGCTCGGTCATCGAGGGACTCCGCTACTTTAACGACCAAAACAACGTCGACCTCGTAGTTATTACCCGTGGTGGTGGTTCGCTCGAAGACTTGGCTCCTTTCAACGACGAGCGTCTCGTCCTCGAGATCTTTGCCTCCCGTCTCCCTACAGTCGCCGCAATCGGCCACGAGGGTGATGTCAGCCTCGCTGAGCTTGCCGCCGACCTTAGGGCTAGCACTCCCAGTAACGCCGCCGAGCTCATCTTTCGCGATCGTGTAGAGCTAGTGCGGGAGCTTGAGCGTGATGTGCACTCCATGGCACAGATTATCGAAAACAAGATAAATATTAAGTGGAGCATTGTGACCAGTAACATTAGCAAAATCGAACGTCACTTTGATCTAGCCTTTCACAAAGCAACCACACTGACAACCTCGCTCTTTCACTACCTGCAAAACTTTTCTCGCCAACTTGCCCATGAGCGTGAGAATATCGGGCATCTCGAAGAAAAGCTACGAGCACTCGATCCCAGCTCAGTTCTGAGGCGCGGATTTAGCATCCTCAAAGATAGCTCGGGTAGAGTCCTGCACTCTGTTATGGACGCGGCAGTGGGCGAGCTCGTTACTACCACTCTTGCAGACGGTACAATACTGAGTAGAGTAACAGATATTAACAAGGAGGAACCATGACGGATAAAAACATGACTATCGACTCTGCCTACAGAGAACTGCAAAAAATCGTCGACGAGTTTGAGCACGGCGATCTCGATCTAGAAAAGAGCCTCCCTCAGTTTAAGCATGGTCTCGAGCTAGCGAGCTTTCTCAAAGACAAGCTAGGCGAACTCAAGGTAGAGGTAGAGGAGATTAAGAGCAAGTTTGAGCAAGCCTAGTATTTAATTTTTTGCTATAGTAGAGATATTAGATTAATTAGGAGGTCATATGAACGAATATCTAGCCAAGCTGGACAACTCTCTCCAAGAATACCTGGTTAAAAAGGCCCCACCCTTGGGTGATAGCTGGAAGACTCTTTTAGTTAAGCTTGCTCCCTGGTTTGCCGTCATTGCGACCATCTTTGGTTTGCCAGCAATTCTTGCAGTTTTTGGACTCGGCGCCATGATGACCCCGTTTGCTTGGGTCGCTGGTGCCCGTACCGGCATGTTTTGGTTCTTTTGGTTTATCGGGCTTTTCCAGATAGGTTTATCCGCCATGTCTATTAAACCCCTCTTTGCCAAAGAGTCAAAGGGTTGGACACTCATGTTCTACTCCCAACTTCTCTCCGTCTTAACCGCACTCGGCCACTTTAATGTTGTCAATCTACTCTTGACCATTTTGTCCTTCTACCTTCTCTATCAAATCAAGTCTAGCTACAAATAAGTGAAGATCAGCGTTAACGTCAAGGCTAGGCACAAAAGGCCAGGTGTCGCACAACTCACAACGCACGCCTACGAGGTGCGCGTTGCCGAGCCTCCTATTAACGGTCAGGCCAACATCGCCGTCATCAAAGCTCTAGCCGCTTATTTTGGGGTCAAGAAAAATCAAATCGTCATTACCTCTGGCTTTAATCTCTCTACCAAAACTATCGAGATAGGCTCCTAAACTTTTGGCTCTTTCTTCCTCTTCTCAATTTTCTTGAGCGTCTCCATCACTCGCTCATGTAGATTGATATCCTTGGTTCGCGCAAATCTTAAGAGAGTCACAAACAAATCCCCGAGCTCTTGTTCATACGACTCGTCACGCTGGGCAGCCAGGTTTAGCGGCTTGCGCCCGTGTTCTGCAAGGTAAGCTCTCGCTATCTCACCCACCTCTTCTACGAGCGAAAGTATTAGGATCGACCCATATTCTTTGCTATATCTCTTCCCTCGGTCAATCCGTGAGAGATAGTTAAAGTACTCTGCAAAAGGTGATTTGTGATGTGTTCTCTTGGCTGTCATATGTTATGTATAGTATAGCAGCAAAATACAATTTCGCCCTTCCCCCCATCTCCTACTTACTGGAAATCCTCAACCTAATCAAAGAAAAAATTTAGAGTTAACAAACTTAACTACATCATTAACAATCTTATCTTCAAATCCAACAAACCCATGTTTTGCGCCTTCATATACAATCGTTTTTACCATAGGACTATTTTTTAACTCCCTTTCAAGCAAAGTCATACCTTGTCGAGCATCCATGACTGTCATTATTCCATCATCCAAAGTACCAGTTATTGCTAGTGTCGGCACCTTGATTTTATTTACTGTATCCCAACCCCAACTTGGATTAGCGTAATTAAATACCGCCGTATTTGCTCCTTTTTCGAAAAAGTTGAGAAAAGTTTTTGCAGACATAGGATTTTCTCCCCACAGTTTATGGGTAAGTATTGAGCCTGGTTTACCTTCTTTATCCAATCTTTTTGCCTCGGGGTACATCACGTCAAAATCTAACTGTCCCTCCGCGTCATGCACTAACCCAATCATCTCAGAAGGACTCAATAAAATCAGTCCAAACACTTCACAAGAATTTGAGTTTGCCACGTAGTAAGCTATCTTTGGCGTACCCAAACTATGCGCCTGAAGCCAAATCTCTTTATATCCAGCTTCTCTGGCGAAATTAATCCATGCCCCTATATCTTCCACACAGTCTTCAAATATCTCATGAGCGCCACCAATAACAATTTTGCCTCGGTTGCTTTCAAATTCAGTCTCAACCCCAGTACCCCTATGTTCGACTGTTAAAAAAGCGATCTTATTCTCAGGGTAAAATTCATGCATAACTGGAATGTAAGTATCTTTGTTAGGGTAACTTTGCATACCATGAATATGGATGATGATTTTATCCCGTCTCTGAGTGTCTGATAGAAATCCATCATAATAAATTCCACTGATTGTTTTGGTTTTAACTTTTTTCATACCCAAGAATTGTATCAAGAATTTGTGAGAATATCTGGTCTATAGACAGTGGTCGAGAATAATCTACAATAGATGAAGAAGTAGTTATATAAAAAAGGAGATAAAATATGCCAGTCAGAAAAACAGCTAAGAAAACAACCAAGCGCAAGCCAGTAGTTAGTGCCAAAACTAAAGAAGAGATCAAAGTCGAGGGTAAAAACCTTGTCCAAAAAGTCAAAAAACTTATCAAAGAGGGCAATGTCAGACGCATCACTGTCAAAGATAGTAAGGGAAAAACCTTGATCGTTATCCCCGTCACTCTTGGCGTTGTAGGCGCCCTCATCGCCGCCCCCCTCGTTGTCCTAGGCGCAATTGCAGCCATGGTCACAGAGTGCACGATCACCGTCGACCGCATTAAATAACTATCTCGAGAGCCTCAACACCTTCCATCTCGCCCACTCGACAATTCGGTAAGCTCGGTAGAGGAGGGGTCGTGCCACATAGTCCCACGTCCCCACATACTCTACATGCCTTGCCCCATATCCCTCCTTAAATTTGTGAAACCCATACCACGGATCATTTTTGTCGGGGCTTGGTCCGAGCGCTCCCCACATATCCAGATACTTGCATCCCCACTTTTTCGCGAGCCGTATCGCCTCCCACATCACGAGATTATTCGCCATCACTTCGCGGTGTTCGCGGCTAGATGCGCCGTATGGATAATATAGTGTGTCCCCAAACTTAAACAGTATCCAAGTTGTTATTATCTTTCCCCCATAAGTAGCAGTTATAATCTGCGCCATACCCGCTCTAGACAGTACGTCCCACATTTTTTTGTGATAACTAGGGGTGTGGGCGTAAAACCCTTGTCGATCAGTTGTCTCTTTGGTTAGCTCCAAATAGCGTTGAAACGCGACGGGTGAGTTATCGATCAAGACCTCTACCCCTCTTTTCTCAGCAATTCGTAAGTTGTACCGAGTCTTCTGTTTCATGTTTTTGAGAAGCTCTTCTTCGCTCGGAGTCACATCAAGCACAAAGTTGTATTTGGTAAAAAGCGGCCTCCCCTCAACAAATTTTCCATTTTCCATTTTCCTAGTAACTAGATGACTAGTTCCTATATTACTAGCTCCCATCTCCACCCTCGGCTCTAGTTTGATAAAAATAGAGCTATTGTCGCGGACAATTTTGTGCAAAGTCATAACCTGCTCGTCACTTATCTCCGGGCCTTTGGGAACATAGCCAATAGTCCACGGCGTATGCGGGATAGGGTGGATCGTCACCTGGATGCCTCCCTCTCGCACCACCTTGAGTCCAGTAGCTTGGCGAAACTCCCCCCACTCATAACTTTGCAAAGGATGTTTTACTTGCTTATTCCAACTATCACGATCCATATTTGTATTCTATCTGATTATCTGATCTTCCGAAACTCTGGATATCTGAGTTTTCCGGTTGTCTGACTATCTGGATAACAGTTCATCAATCGAGATATTCCCCGATAAAAAGTCCTCTAGCGTATCATCCGACAAAGCGTCAATTCGTATTCCACTCTTAGTTTTAGGTGTACTACTATGGCTGTTCCAAAAGCTCTGACTATCTGAGACTCTGACACTCCGGCTATCCGAGTTTTCCGGTTGTCTGATTGTCTGAAATAAAGTTGGATCTATCTCATCAATAAATCTTGATTTTGTTTGGGGTCCAGACGATCCCCAAAAAGACCTCGATTTGGCATAAGACAGATATAGTTTTTGTTTGGCTCTCGTAATACCTACATACATAAGCCTCCTCTCCTCCTCCATCTCCTCCCGCTCCATGAGTGACCTAGAATGGGGGAATAGTCCCTCTTCTAGCCCGACCATTAGTACCACCGGAAACTCGAGTCCCTTGGCCGCATGTAGAGTCATTAGCGTGATTGCCTCTTTGTTGTGCTTCGATTTCTCGTCTGCATAGTACTCTGCCTGTACCAAAGAGACATTCTCTAGAAACGAGGTGAGGTCACTAAACTCGCTCGCGACTGCCTGCAGCTCGCGTACGTTCTCTATTCTCGACAAATCCTCCTCAACCTCTTCATCGTATTTATCTAAGTACTTGGTTGTCGAAAGCACAGCGGTCAAAACTTCTTCTGCCGAGTGGCTACTATGATCATAGTTAGCCCGCATACTTATGAGTTCCGCAAGCCTCCTTTTACCCAGTTTTTCCGCTCGCTTATAGCTAACGCCATCGTCTGGGTTAAGCATTACCCGTACATATGAAAGGACATCTTTGACTTCTTTTCTCTCATAAAACTTGGTCCCCCCGACTAGCACATATGGGATGCTATTTCTGATAAAAATCTCCTCAAATGCTCGGCTCTGGGCATTTGTCCTGTACAA
>CAYNKT010000034.1:2731-6299 GCA_964397885.1 uncultured Pseudomonadales bacterium | reverse complement strand
ATAGTACACGCAGGTAGTCGTAGATCTCGGTAGTGGTGCCGACGGTGCTCCGGGGATTGTGACTGGCGGTCTTTTGGTCGATACTAATTGCCGGAGAGAGACCGGTGATCTCGTCGACATCGGGTTTGTCCATGAGGCCAAGGAACTGCCTGGCGTAAGCGCTCAGACTTTCGACGTAGCGTCTTTGTCCCTCTGCGTAGATGGTGTCAAAGGCAAGACTAGACTTGCCACTGCCCGAGACTCCAGTCATGACCACAAATTGGTCTTTGGGGACTGTAAGATCGATGTTTTGCAGGTTGTGGGTGCGAGCACCACGGATTGTGATAAATGGCATAGTTATCCTGATGGGCGAATACATGGATTCGCCCGTACATTATTTTTTAAGTTGTCGGATTTTGTCGCGAACCTCGATGGCAGCCTCAAAGTTCATATCGAGAGCGAGGCGCCGCATATCTCTCTCGAGACGCTTGATCCACTTTTCTTTATCGCCTGGAGTAAGGGCGTCCTCGTTAAGCTCGAGGACCGTTGCGGTCTTAGCATCCTTGATGTTACTCCATGGAGTGCTGTCCACCTCTTCGTTTTCGACGATTTTGTCCCTAAAGGGCTTGACGATGGTCTCGGGAGTTATGCCGTGCTTTTGGTTAAACTTGAGTTGAAAGTCGCGGCGCCTTTTGATCTCGTTGATTGCACTCTCCATTGAGCCTGTCACTTTGTCGGCATAAAGAATGACCTCCCCCTTGATGTTGCGGGCGGCACGACCCATGGTCTGAATGAGCGAGACGCGGGAACGCAGAAATCCCTCGCGGTCGGCGTCGAGGATGGCAACGAGAGTAACCTCAGGCAGGTCGAGACCTTCTCTCAAGAGGTTGACCCCGATTAGGGCGTCAAATTCGTTTTTGCGCAGAGCGTCGAGGATGTCTGTGCGCTCGAGTGTTTTGATGTCGGAGTGAAGGTATTTGGCGCGGATACCCTGCTCCGATAGATATGAGGCTAGATCTTCGGCGGTCTTTTTGGTGAGAGTCGTGACGAGCGTGCGCTCTCCTTTAGCAGCCCGAGCTTTTATCTCCTCGATAACACTAGGTATCTCGCCGTCCACTGGCCTTATTTCGATTTCTGGATCGGTGATACCGGTAGGGCGAACGAGCTGCTCGACAACAGCCTCTGATTGTTTGATCTCCCAGGTATCTGGCGTGGCTGAGACAAAGATAAAGTTGGGTGGGATAGCTAAAAACTCGTCAAATTTGAGGGGTCTATTGTCGATCGCTGCCTCGAGCCTAAAACCAAAGTCGATGAGAGTGCGCTTGCGTGCATGATCGCCGTTGTACATACCCCTAATCTGGGGAATGGTCATGTGACTCTCGTCTATGATGGTAAGCCAGTTTTGGCCGTATGCGTGGCTAAAGTAGTCGGGTAAACAGTATGGACGCTCACCGGTACTCCTGCCATCCAAGTAGCGGCTGTAGTTTTCTACACCATTAACATAACCTAGTTCTTTGAGCGCCTCGAGATCGTAGGTAGTGCGCTGAAGGAGGCGCTGTGCCTCAACAAGTTTTCCTTTGGCCTTAAATGCTTGGTACTCGCGGTCTAGGTCACTCCGGATTTGAGTCTCGACCTTTTGGAACTTGCCGTCTTCGACTAGATAATGTTTGGCGGGATAAATAACGAGGGGTAAATTTCTAATTTCTGATTTATAATTTTTAATAGGGGAACCGGAGACAGGGTCAAACTCGGAAATACTTGTGACCTGGTCAAAACCAAACTCGACTCGGTAAGCTGTGTCTTGGTAGGCAGGATAGATGTCGAGGAAGGAGCCTCTGGTACGGAATGAGCCACGGGAAAACTCGTAATCGTTTGCTTGGTACTGCATAGCTACTAGTTTGAGGCTGATATCTCTGGCAGACATTTTGAGGCCCCGGTAGATGGGGAGCTCGAACTTGCCGTATCCCTCTGGGTCGCCAATGTTATAAATGCAAGAAACCGAGGCAACTACGATCACATCTCGCCTGGTCATGATGTTGGTTGTGGCTTGCAACCGAAGTTTGTCGATCTGATCGTTAATATCGGCCTCTTTTTCGATGTAGGTGTCGCTACTGACGACGTAGGCTTCTGGCTGATAAAAGTCGTAGTAGCTGACAAAGTAACTAACGGCGTTGTCGGGGAAAAAGTCGCGCATTTCCTGGTAAAGCTGGCCGGCGAGGGTTTTGTTGTGGCTGATTAACAGGGTAGGCTTTTGAGTTTTTTCGATAACACTAGCTAAGGTATAAGTTTTGCCACTACCAGTCACTCCGAGGAGCGTTTGACTATGCAGGTTTTCCCCGAGACCACTGACCAATTTGTCGATCGCCTGTGGTTGATCTCCTGCGGGTTGATATGGCGCTTTGAGCTTGAACTTCATGACCTATCAGTATAGCATGGATTCGGGTTTTGTTCACAGATCTTCTTGTTTAATAGCGATAGTGGTCGGGCTTGTAGGGACCTGAGACCGGGACACTAATATAGTCCGCTTGCGACTTAGTTAGTTTGGTAAGCCGACCGCCTAGCTGGGCTACATGGAGTGCTGCTACCTTTTCATCTAGGTGTTTGGGGAGTCTGTGAACAGCAACCACGTAATCTCCTGTGTAGAGCTCGATTTGGGCTAAGACCTGGTTGGTAAAACTGTTACTCATGACAAAGCTAGGGTGACCCATGGCACAACCTAGGTTAACTAACCTACCTTCGGCCAAAAGTACTATGCGGTGACCGTCTCTAAAGGTATACATGTCTACCTGCGGCTTGATGTTGGTTAGCTTGATTCCGGGCTCGGCTTTGAGCTCTGCAACCTGGATCTCGATGTCAAAGTGACCGATGTTACAGACAATCGCGGTGTCTTTCATCACCCGCATGTGCTTGATGGTTATGATATCGCGGTTACCAGTAGCTGTCACAAATATGTCAGCAATTTTGGCTGCGGTCTCCATGGTAACTACCTCGTAGCCTTCCATAAGCGCCTGAAGAGCGCAGATGGGGTCGGCCTCGGTCACCAGCACTCGGCAGCCAAAGCCACGCAAGGACTCGGCACTACCCTTGCCAACGTCGCCGTAGCCGGCAATGACCGCTACTTTGCCAGCAAGCATGATATTGGTTGCGCGTTTTATACCGTCTGCGAGACTCTCACGACAGCCGTATTTGTTGTCAAACTTGCTTTTGGTTACATAGTCATTTACATTTATCGCTGGGATTTTGAGCAGTTTTTTGTCCATCATTTTGTAGAGGTTGTGGATACCGGTCGTGGTTTCTTCGGAAACACCCTTGATATCAGCTAATAATTTGGGGAATTTTTGGTGAACGAGATTAGTTAAGTCTCCTCCGTCGTCAACGAGCAGGTTGGGGCCAATTCCTCCCTTAAACTTGAGAGTTTGCTCGAGACACCAAAGGTATTCTTTTTCGGTTTCACCTTTCCAGGCGAAAACGGGAGTACCGGCTTTGGCGACTGCGGCGGCGGCTTGGTCCTGAGTACTAAAAATGTTGCATGAGCTCCACCTAACATCTGCACCAAGAGTCTTGAGGGTCTCGATCAATACGGCGGTTT
>CAYNKT010000034.1:0-2721 GCA_964397885.1 uncultured Pseudomonadales bacterium | reverse complement strand
GGCAATGCGGGCTCCTTTTAGGGGTTTTTTCTTGCCGTACTCGCGCCGCAAACTCATGAGGCCCGGCATCTCATTCTCGGCGAGAGTTATCTCGGTTCTTCCCCAGGTGGAAAGGCTGATATCTTTGACTTTGTAGTCCATATTGACTCCTTATTGCGGTAGTTTTGTACCATAGTTACTGTAATACATATCGCTTATTCCTTTGTAATTAAAAACATGTTCTTGTGTGCCTTTAACTTGCACGGCAAAACTACCAGTAATGTTGCCAAGTCTAGCACAAATCTCTAGATTGTATCCTTGCAAGTAGCCATATAGGAAGCCGCCGCGAAAGGCGTCGCCTGCGCCTGTTGGATCAACTACATGGATATCTGGGAGCGCGGGGACTTTTATGAGTTTTTTAATCTCACGACCAGATATTTGACATCCTTTGGCTCCAAGAGTTGTGACGACTATTGGGACTGTGTCCTCTACATTTTGTTTGAGTTTGTTTGTGACTACTCCGAGCTCGTAGTCGTTGAGTACCAGTAAGCGGCATCCCTCGACGCCTCGCCTAAGATCGGAGTCAAAGATGTTGCTAACTTGTTGGCCGACATCATAGACATATTCAAGATTATGTTTGGTACCGTACTCGACGTATTTGTTCATGGCACCAGGGTCATTGGCAGAGATAACAACGAGAGGATTTTTGTCTTTCCATGGATCTAGAGTGAGAGAGCCGTGGTCGGTCATGGCGCCAGGGTAAAACCCCCCTACTTGATTATCTTCTGTGTCAGTGAGGACGGTAAAGGTGGGAGTGGGGAGCGGGCTTAGGTGGACAGGACTCGTGTCTACGCCGAGAGCTTGCAGTCGGTCGAGATAAGCCTGGTCTTTCTGACCGATTGCGGCAAGGAGAACTGGAGAATCACCAAGGAGAGCCAGATTGTAGGCGATGTTGGCGGCTGTTCCACCTGGGGAGTCGGCAAGTGAGTCCACGAGGACTGAGAGACTAAGAACGTGCAACTTGTCAGCCTGAATGATATCACGATACTTACCATGGAAGTTCATGATTCGGTCGATACTGATGCTGCCTGTCAAAATTATTGGTCGTTTTTTTGTCACATAGGAATTGTAGGAAAATTAGGAGATGAGGAAAAGAGGTCAGAAGGGGTCAAATAATAGGTGGGATTAGGGAGGGAGTTAGAACTTTACTTAGTGATTCCAATTTTCCAAATTCCTTTTTCGCGGAAAGCTGGAATTAGTTGGCGTCTCGCAGAGTTTAATAAAACAGGAGATGGTTTTCCAAGTGAAGCGGCATATTCTGTAACTGCATTGATTTGCTGTCCTCGTAGATACGTAAGTCTTTTGTGTAGCGATTCGGTAAGAGCTCGGTATAGGATGGTCAGGAATGGCTGAATATCTCCACTCGATCTAAAAATGCCAAATGTATCATAATACTTCTGTTTACCTTTGTTTCGAATAATCACTTGAGGGAATCCTAGCCTCAGTAGCTGCCAGTTGATTAGAATACGGCCGATTCTACCGTTACCATCGTTGAATGGATGAATAGTTTCGAACTCTAAATGGAAACGGGCAATTTTTTCGAGAAAGTGCTCAAGATGATTACTATCGTACGTGACTAGCGCATTTTCAATCATGCGCCCAATATGTTCGGGAGCAGGTGCTACATGAGTACCAACTCTTACATATTCGTGCTCTTTTCGAAATCTGCCTGCGATTGAGTCATTAATATTCCCAATGAGCATTTGATGGAGGAGAGTGATTAGCTTTTCATTTAAATTTGATGCAACCGCTTTTTCGTGAATATATTGAGTAATACGAGCAAGGTTTTGAGCTTCGTAAACCTCTCTAAGGTTAAGATCTTTGGAGACCTCCATTTCTAATAGTATCTTTTCGGTTTCAGGTAAAGTTAGGGTTGAGTTTTCTATGGCGTTACTGTTGTAGACGCTTTCAGGGAGTTCAGCTTCGTCTAATAGTTCCAAAAGATTAGATTTGCCTAGTTTTTCCCTGTCGAATTGCTCTTTAAGGTTTTGGAGATATTGCTTGTGAGTATTGTTTAGACTCATATCTACATTATACAAATTAACGTATTATTGTCAATATTCCGTGAATTAACGTCGTATTATGCGTATAATTCACGGAATTATGATCTGTTTTGATATATTGGGGTGGGATAAGGGAGTGTGTTAGAACTTTATTATTGAAAGATATTATCCTTGAGTGTACTTGATAGATACTGGAAGAAATTAATCATTTCTTTTTTATCGTATGGGAGTACCATTATTGGCTCATCCCCAAACTCTCCAGCACGTAAGAACTGACTAGCAAGCCCGAGTGGATCAACTGGCCAATCAAACTTTGTTTTTGTGGCAATCAGTAATTTTTTGAGATCAAATGGCTGTTTTTGATATATGAAATAAAGATCAATAAAATCACGTGAGCGTGGTTTGGTGAAGATGGTCTGGATTTTATTTACAGCTATATCGTAGAGACTGTCTATTTGGATATTTTTGTCTTGTTTGCTTGGTTCTATCCGTGGGAATGGGTAATAGTTAAAATCTACTTTGAGATTACTGTCGTCTTTGAAATGAAGATAGTAATTAAATAGACCAAGATATTGGCTTTTAGAAATTTCCTTGACTCCTAGCTTGGGTGATATTTTTTTTAGAAAAGCTTCGACGAGAACGGGTTCAACCTCGGATTTCTCAGTAAATAAATCAAAAT
>CAYNKT010000033.1:0-6658 GCA_964397885.1 uncultured Pseudomonadales bacterium | reverse complement strand
TAGTCGGGTCTAACCAAGATGGTACCCTCGGTCTCTACACCACCCAGTTTATCCCGGTACTTGCCAAAGCTATCCAAGAGCAGCAGCTAGCGATCAACTCCCTCTCCCTACAGGGCCAGGCCCTGCAGGTTGCAACCGTCTCCGCCGACATAGCTGAGCTTAAAGGTAGGGTAGGGGTAATAGAGGGACTACTCGCAACCATCGAGGAGATGTTTAACTCGCTTAAAGAAAAGTTTATAACCAAAGAAATTTATACCGACAAGCTTTGTGTAGGCAGTGAGGAGAGCGCCACCTGTCTAGACAAGAGTCAGGTAGACGAGGTTATCAAGCTCATCCCGAGTCCCACCCCCGTAGCTACCCCGGATCCAAGCCTCTCACCCTCTCCCTCACCCAGTCCCACCTCGCCCGAGGATAGTACGCCCTCTGGATCAGGATCAGATACAACTTTATAGTATGTTATACTCGAGATATGGACAAACAAAACGTTATCAATTATTGGTTGCAATCTGCTCAAAATGACCTTGAAACTGCTCAATCATTAGTTGAGCTCCAAAAATACTCCTGGGCCTTATTCATTTATCAGCTAGTTCTCGAAAAAAACCTCAAAACCCGCATCGTACAAGTCACCGACCAAGCTGCCCCTATTACTCATGACTTAGTCAAATTAGCACATCTCGCCCAACTCGAAGTATCCCAAGAACAGATCGATAATCTCAAAACCATCTCCAAATTTAATATCGACGCTCGGTACGACGACTACAAGTATGCTTTCTTCAAGCAAGCAGATCAAAAATATGCAAATAAATGGGTCAAAATTATTACAGATTTACTCTCATGGTTAAAACAACAAAACTAAGTGGCGCAGTACTCAAACAAGTCAATGCGTTTGCAAAACAACTCAAAGCAATCGACATCCCTGTCGAACAATTAATCGTATTTGGCTCACAAGCCAAAGGAAATACTCATAAATGGAGTGATATTGATGTGTGTGTTGTCTCAAACTCCTTTGGTTCAGATCACTTTAATACCATGGTCCGACTCAGTCAATTAACCAACAGTCAAACACCTGACATCGAGCCGCACCCCATGCATCCACGAGATTTACAAAACAAGTACGACTCACTTGCCGCCGAGATCAGCAAACACGGCATCCGAGTAGTTTAATTAGTATTCACACTATCCACATGCAGCAACTCATCTACCACGGCGCGACTATTAAAGACAGGTCCGACAGAGTAGGGGTAGATTTTCCGAGTGCAAAGTACCTCTACACTCACCTCTCAGGAGTAGATTCAAGCATCAAAATCGAGGACGTACGTAGTGTAACGGGAGCGCTCTCAGTTACCTCTCCCATGCCTCGCCTTATCTGGCTAGAGGAGGCGAGCCGCCTCACCATCCCCGCACAAAACTCCCTGCTCAAAATCCTCGAAGAACCTCCCCGTGACGTGACCTTTGTCCTCTCCCTTTCCTCTCCATCCTCGCTTCTATCCACCATTCGCTCCCGCTGCTACCTCGTCGCTCTTGTTAGTGAGGGTCAAGCGGTCGACGACGACGCTCTTAGGCTTATTAAGGGAGCTCTAAAAGCGACTTCGGGCGAGCGCGTTGCCCTTGCCGTAGGTGTTGGCAAAAAACGCGACCAAGCTCTCAGCTTTATCGACTCAGTTATTAGCTCCATTCATCTCAAAATAGGGGAGGGGGGTAGCTCCAAACAACTTCAGTTTTTGGCTCAAGTCGGCAAACAAGCAGTCGACACCAGAATAGAGTTAGCCAGTAATACTAATGTAAGTTTATCCCTCGAGAACTTCTTCCTCGCTTTGCCCCGGATGTCCTAGAACTTAACTGCCAACTCTGGTACAATGGGTGGGTTGTGCTATATTAATAATCTATTGTTTTATACATAATACAAAATACTAAATACGTAATACATGAATAGCTATTCCGCCAAAGACATCAAAGTACTAGAGGGACTCGAGCCCGTCCGTAAACGTCCCGGCATGTACATCGGCGCAACCGACGAGCGAGGCCTCCAGGAGCTTCTCAAAGAAATTATCGACAACTCAGTCGACGAGGCGATAGCCGGCTACAGTCACGATGTTTATATTACCCTCCAAAAAGATGGCTATGCCACTATCTCAGACAACGGCCGTGGCATCCCCACCGACATGCACCCAACCGGAGTCTCTGCTCTCGAAATAGCCCTCACCAAACTTCACGCCGGCGGCAAATTCGAAGAGACAGCCTACCAAGCCTCGGGAGGTCTCCATGGAGTAGGTGCCAGTGCCGTTAACGCCCTTTCCTCCCATATGCGTGTCGTAGTCAAAAGAGACGGCAAGTACTTTACCCAAGAATACAAAATCGGTGTTCCCCAGTATCCTGTCAAAACTATTTCCGAGGACGAGGCTCGCAAGATCATTAATCCTGCTCACACAAATCTCCTTAGTAGCGAGGCCGGGACTTACACCTCCTTTATTCCCGACCCCACCATTTTCAAGAAAACCATCGAATTTGAGTACAAAAGCATCAAAAACAGAATTCGCGAGCGAGCCTACCTAGTCCCCAAGCTTTATCTCCACCTCAACGACGAGCGAACCGGCGCCCGTGCCAACTTTTATTTTGAGTCTGGCATCAAGAGTCTCGTCAACCACCTCAACTCTCACAAAAAAGCCCTCCACGACGTCGTGCATCTGTCAGGCGAGTACGTCGAAAACGAGCTTAAAGTTGCAGTCGAGGTGGCGTTCCAGTACACCGATTCTTTCTCCGAAAACATCATGGCTTTTGCTAACGTCATCCACACCCCAGACGGAGGTACCCATCTTACAGGTTTCCGCGCCGCTCTCATCAAAGTCATCAAAGACTATATTGCCAAAAAAAGTAGTGCAGGAGCCAAACTCGAGCTTACCGGCGAGGACCTCAAAGAGGGTCTTACCGCCGTCGTCTTTATCAAGATGCCCAGTAACGAGATCCAGTTCGAGAGTCAAACCAAAGGCAAGCTCAACAACCCCGAGGCTCAAAGTGCCGTCTACTCCGTCGTCAAACAAGGTCTTGAGACATATCTCGAAGAACATCCCGGCGAGGCCAAAAGGATGCTCGAAAAAGCCGAGCTTGCTGCCCGCGCCCGTATGGCTGCCCGTGCTGCTCGCGACGCCGTAGTCAGGAAAGGCGCCCTCGAAGGCAGCACCCTCCCTGGCAAACTCGCCGACTGTCAAGAAAAAGACGCCAGCAAGTGCGAAATCTACATCGTTGAGGGTGACTCGGCAGGAGGTAGTGCCAAGCAGGGTAGGGACCGTGCTTTCCAGGCCATCTTCCCTCTCCGTGGCAAAATCCTCAACACCGAGCGTGCACGCCTCGACAAAATCATTGCCTTTGAGGAGCTCAAAAACTTGATCGTCGCACTTGGCACCGGGGTAGGGGAGACCTTCAATCCCGACAAGCTTAGGTATCACCGCATCATTCTCATGAACGATGCCGACGTCGACGGAGAGCACATCACGACTCTAGCGCTTACCTTTTTCTTCCGCCACATGCCCGAGCTTGTTCGGCAGGGCTACCTCTACATCGCCATGCCCCCGCTTTACAAAATAGACTTTGGCAAAGACAGCCACTATGTCTACACCGACGAAGAAAAAGAACAACTCATGGGCAGTCATCAGGGGGAAAAGTCCACGATCCAACGCTACAAAGGCTTGGGAGAAATGAACCCAGAGCAACTCTGGGAAACTACCATGAACCCCAAAAACCGTATTCTCAAAAAAGTCGAGATCGACGACGAGGGAGCCGCCGACGAAATCTTTACCATTTTGATGGGTGACGAGGTACCACCCCGCAAAAAATTTATTCAAACTAACGCCCACCAAGCCACATTAGACGTGTAAATATCCAAAGGGACTTTCCTTTCGAAGGAAGGTGAGTCCCTTTACAATAAAAAACAAAAAGGATTTTTCTTTTCAAAGGAAAGAGAATCCTTTTACAAAAAAATAGGAGGTACATATGAGTAGTACAGACTCAATCAAAGTTTTCGTAGAAATTCCCGAGGGTAGCACCGTCAAATACGAAGTCGACGAAGAAACCGGCATGCTCATGTGTGATCGCATTCTTTTTACCCCCATGGCTTTCCCCTTTAACTACGGTTACGTTATAGGCAGCAAAGGCCAAGATGGTGACCCCACCGACATCGTTCTCCTCGCTTCAGCCCGGCTTGCGCCAGGAGTAGGCATCAAAGCCAAACTAATCGGCATGCTAGAGATGGAAGACGAAGAGGGTGTAGACACCAAACTTATTGCCGTACCTCTGGAAAAGGTCGACCCGCTTTATGGGCTCTTTAACGATGTTAGCGACATCCCCGCACACACCAAAAACAAGATCAAACACTTTTTCGATCACTACAAAGATCTCGAACCAGGCAAGTTTGTCAAAACCGGCAAGTTCTTAAGCAAGCTCGAAGCCGAAAAAATTCTCGCCGAAGATCTTATGAGAGGGGGTTCCCACTAGAATCTATCAACTAGAATCTAGAATCTATCTATGACCGACGACAACATTCTGCGACCACTCAACATAGATGACGAGCCGACCGACTCTACGGATACGTCCAAATCTCCCCAAGGTTCCGAACTTTTGAGTAGTTCGGAACCTCATGAAGAGAGTACAGACGGCACTCCAATAAGCGATAAAGCAGCCGATGCACCTCATATCAATGAAGGTTCAGGACCGCTCGTGACCGAAGATTCCGCCTATGGTCGTATTGCCAGAATGCCGATTGTCCGGGAGATGAAAAAATCATACCTAGACTACGCCATGAGCGTAATCGTAAGTCGCGCCTTACCCGACGTGCGCGATGGTCTCAAGCCCGTGCACCGCCGTATTCTCTACGCCATGAAAGAGCTGGGGTTAGGTAGTGGCAAACACAAAAAATCCGCACGTATAGTCGGAGAAGTGCTAGGCAAGTACCACCCGCACGGCGATACTGCTGTCTACGATGCCATGGTCCGCCTTGCTCAAGACTTTTCGATGCGCTATCCCCTAGTCGATGGCCAAGGCAACTTTGGGAGTGTCGATGGAGACTCTCCTGCTGCCATGCGTTACACCGAGGCTCGTCTAGCCAAAATCACCGAGCAGCTGCTCGCAGATCTCGAAAAAGAAACCGTAGACTGGGTAGACAACTTTGACGGAACTTTCCAAGAGCCGACTGTCCTCCCCGCACGCCTCCCCAATCTCCTGCTTATGGGTAGTGACGGAATCGCCGTCGGCATGGCCACCAAAATCCCCCCCCACAATCTAGGGGAGGTCGTCAGTGCGATCAAGACTCTTATTACTAAGGGTAAGGCCGTTTTAGGTTCCGAACTTTTAAGTAGTTCGGAACCTTCTGTCTCCGACTCTGATCTCGAAACATATGAACCCAAAGGTCTTGCAGGCTTATTCGAGTCTGAGGCCACTATCGAGGATCTCCTGGATAGCATCCAGGGTCCAGACTTCCCAACCGGCGGTATCATCTATGATGCCAAAGCGATCAGTGAAGCCTATCTTACCGGCAAAGGTCGCATCCTGACCCGCGCGGTAGCAAATATCGAAGAAACCAAATCAGGAAGGTTCCAAATCATTGTCACCGAGATCCCTTACCAGGTCAACAAGTCCAAACTAGTCAGCAAAATCGCCGACCTCGTCCGTGACAAAAAAATCGAAGGCATCTCTGACCTTAGAGACGAGTCCGACCGTGAAGGTATGCGGATCGTGATCGAGCTCAAAAAAAGCGCTCGTGGCAAGAGTGTACTCAACAACCTTTACAAACACACCGAACTCCAGACTAGTTTCCCCGCCAACATGGTAGCTCTCGACGATCAGGGCACCCCGCACCTCATGAATCTCAAAACCATTCTGACTCACTATGTTCGTCACCGCCAAGTAGTTATCGTCAAAAGATCGCAGTTTGAGCTCAAAGCTGCAAGAGCCCGCATCCACATTCTCGAGGGATACATCAAAGCCCTCGACAATCTAGACGCAGTTATCGAAACCATCAAAAAAAGCAAAGACACCGACGACGCACGTAACAATCTTGTCGCCAAGTTTGGCTTTTCGGTAATTCAAGCTAACGCCATCCTCGAGCTCCAACTCCGCAGACTATCAGCCCTTGAGCGTCAAAAAATCGAAGACGAATACAACGAGCTCCTCAAAATCATTACTACCCTTATTACTTTGCTAAGAAGTCCTCAGGCTATTCTCAACACGATCGTTACCGAGCTCGACGAGCTCAACAAGACTTTTGGCGACGCCCGTCGTACTCAAGTTGTCAAAGGCAAACTCGGGGAGTTTTCGGACGAGGACCTCGTTCCCAAAGAAGACAATCTCATAACAATTACCCGCGAAGGCTACATCAAGCGCATGGGTCTAGGTACCTACCGCACCCAAAGGAGGGGAGGCAAGGGCGTCATGGGCATGACCACCAAAGACGAGGACGAGGTCATGCGCATGACTGTCGGGAGCACTCACGACTACGTACTGTTTTTCTCCGATTCCGGCAAAGTCTTTATGTGTCGCGTTTTTGAGCTCCCAGAGGGTAGCCGTCAAGCCAAGGGTCAAGCGCTCATTAACCTTATCGGCATCGGGACCGACGAAAAGATCCAAGCCATGCTTACCCTCCCCAGAGACATCCTCGAATCAAACAACC
>CAYNKT010000032.1:0-6678 GCA_964397885.1 uncultured Pseudomonadales bacterium | reverse complement strand
TTTAACCCACCCAACTGGCTATTTGCACCAGTCTGGACGGCACTATACATCATGATGGGCATCTCCTCGTACTTGGTTTATGCTGCCTATGGATCGCGCTCTCGTGCGGTCCGTTGGTACAAACTCTACTTTTTTCAACTTCTCCTCAACTCGCTATGGTCAATGATCTTTTTTGGGTTTAAGGAGGTCGGTCTAGCATTCGTAGTTATTATTGTTCTCTGGGGCTCGATTTTTTGTCTTATTAAAGAGGGCGGCAAGCTCAAGCTCCCACTAAGTAGTGCCTTGTTGTACCCTTATCTCGCCTGGGTTAGCTTTGCCTCTATCCTTAATTTGAGTATTTATCTGTTAAACTAATCCTCATGACAACGCTCGTGCAAATCATTATCGCAACCGGTCTCGTCTCGATGGGGTCGTTGATCGGCATTATGACCATCTCGTTTAACCGCCTGGTACTCCAACGATTTTTGATTAATCTTGTCGCCCTCTCCGCCGGTACCCTCCTTGCTGGAGCTTTTGTCCATCTATTGCCCGAGAGTATCGAAGAACTAGGACCTCAGCTCCCGCTTGCACTAACCCTCTTCTCTTTTGTTGGCTTCTTCATCGTCGAAAAACTTTTACGTTGGCGTCACTGTCACGACGAAGCCCACTGCGAACAACACACCATGGGTTACATGAATCTCTTGGGTGATGCCATTCACAACATTCTTGATGGCATTGTGATCGCGGGAGCCTTTATGACCAGCACGGGTCTCGGGATCGCGACAACCATGGCGATAGTAATGCACGAAGTGCCTCAGGAGATAGGCGACTTTGGCGTACTTCTGCACTCCGGGTTTTCCCGCGCCAAGGCGCTCTTTTTTAATCTTATAGTTGGCATAACCTCAGTTCTTGGCGGTATTCTCGGTTTTTACGCAGCTGGACACGTCGAGGGACTAGCACCTTACTTACTACCTATTGCCGCTGGAGGTTTTATCTACATCGCCGCCAGTGACCTGATCCCAGAAATGAACAAAACCACCTCGTGGAAACGCACTCTTAGTATCATCGCGACTTTTTTTGTCGGCGTAACACTCATGTTTTTAATCCGCAAGTAGTGTTGGCGTATAATCACCTCATGCGAATCAATAAATACTTAGCTCATGCCGGCATTGGCTCTCGACGTGGTGTTGAGGAGCTCATAACCAAAGGGCTAGTTAGCGTCAACGGCGAGGTTGCCTCGCTGGGGCAAGATGTTAGCTCTACCGATCAAGTTATGGTCAATGGCAAACTCATCTCAAAGCCTGTCGAACTTATGTATTACCTTGTCAACAAGCCCCGCGGTGTTGTAAGTACCACTAGCGATCCAGAGGGGAGGAGAACTGTCCTTAGTCTAATCCCTGGTCTCAAGTCCCGCATATACCCGGTTGGTCGGCTCGATTACGAGTCCGAGGGACTCATGCTTCTAACTAACGATGGCGACCTCAGCTACCGCCTCACTCATCCCAAGTTCGAAGTAGAGAAAACCTATCTTGTTCAGGTCAAAGGCAAACTTAGCGCCAAGGCAGTCACTCTCCTCGAAAAGGGCATCAAAATCGAGGGTAAAAAAACCGCTCCTGCAAAAGTAGTAGTCACCGAGGCAAGAACCGACCGTACTTGGTTTAAGATCACGATCCACGAGGGTAGAAACCGTCAAATTCGCAAAATGTGCGAGGCTTTAGATTTTCCTGTCATGCGTTTAATCAGGATCAAGTTAGGTGAGTGGGAGCTTGGCAATCTCAAGCCTGGCGAGTATAAACAAATTATTTTATAATAAATCAACTATCAATCCAGTTGCAATCTAGCACTCGCTAATGTAAACTGCTAATCATGAACTTTTTGACACCAGCAAAGCGCACCACTCAGACCGTTCCCATTATCCCAATCAGGGATGTAGTTGTTTTCCCTAGCTCCGAGATTGTCCTCACTTTTGGCCGCAAAAAAAGCATCCTTGCGATTAACGAAGCTGTCCGTACCCGCCGGAACGTCGCACTTTTTGCCCAAAAAGACAGCGAAGTTGCCGACCCCAAAACTAGTGATCTCTACAAGGTGGGTACTATTTGTACGGTTGAGCGTACCCTCAAAGAGGGCGACGAGCTTAACGTCCTTGTTAGGGGAGTTGGCAGGGTAGGTTTGCTAAAAGTAGCCTCCGAAGAGCCTTTCCCAGAGGCAGAGGTAATAGAACTCCAGGATTTTGTCGAAAAGTCTGACGAATTTGAGGCGCTAGCCAGGCACCTCACCAAAGAATTTAAGAACGCCGTCAACCTTGGCAAGCCTGTCGAGTTTATGAACTTTATGAAGCTCATGTCGGGTGTTGCTGCTGGCGAATTAGCTGACCAGGTTGCGACTACTCTCAGCATTAGCACTAAGGAAAAACAAAAATTACTCGAGAACCTAGATGTCAAACTCCGCCTTAACCAAGTCATTGACTACCTCACTCGCGAGCTCAAAGTCTTAGAAATCGAAAAAAAGATCGCGAGCAAAACTCAGGCCAAGTTTAGCAAATCCATGAAAGAGGCTGTTCTCAGGGAGCGGATTGCGACAATCAAGCAGGAGCTTGGCGAAGAAAGTGAAGAAGAGATGGAGTTTAAGGAGCTAGAGAGCGCGCTAAGCAAGCTTGATCTAGGTAAAGCCAATAAAAAGAAAGTCGTCAAAGAGCTCCATCGCCTCGAACAAATGTCTCCCCACAGTCCCGAATATAGCTACGTCCGAACCTGGTTAGACACAGTGCTCGAGCTGCCGTGGGGTAGTTATACTGCCGATCGCGTCTCACTCAAGTCTGCCGAAGCAGTCCTCAATGAGGATCACTACGGTCTCGAAGAGGTCAAAGAGCGCATCTTAGAATACCTCTCCGTCATGAAACTCAAAAAGAAAAAAGAAAAAGGACGGGGTATCTCGCTCCCCACAATCCTCTGTTTTGTCGGTCCTCCTGGTGTGGGCAAAACCTCGATCGGTAGGTCGATCGCCAAGTCTCTCAAACGCAAATTTGTCAAAGTAAGCTTGGGCGGTATCAGGGATGAAGCCGAGATTAGAGGTCACCGCAAGACCTACGTGGGTGCCATGCCTGGACGCATCATCGACGGGATCAGGCAATCAGGTAGCAGCAATCCAGTCTTTATGTTGGACGAGATCGACAAAATCGGTAACGATTTCCGTGGCGACCCCTCCGCAGCCCTTCTCGAGGCACTAGATCCAGAGCAAAACTCCAGCTTTTCGGACCACTATCTCGAGCTAGAGTATGATCTCTCTCGTGTGATGTTTATAGCCACAGCCAACGTCCTAGACACTATCCCCGCCGCCCTTCGGGACCGCTTAGAGGTTATTCGCTTTTCCGGCTACACCGAAACCGAAAAATACCACATCGCGAGCGATCACCTCTTGCCCAAGGTCATTGTCAAAAATGCGCTCGGCAAAACCGACCTCAAGCTAAATAAATCAGTGATGCTCAAAATAATTCGCGCCTACACAAGAGAAGCTGGAGTCAGAAGCTTGGAGCGAGAACTATCCAAAATCGCCAGAAAACTAGCCCGCACACTAGCCTCGGGCAAAAAGAATCACAAAAATATTACTCCTAGCAGTCTCAGTGATTATCTTGGGCCCGAAAAAATTCTCCCCACCCTCGCCGAAAAAACTCATCCCATCGGTCAGGCTACTGGACTAGCCTGGACAGTAAGTGGAGGAGATATTCTCTTTATCGAGGTGGCGGTCATGCCAGGTAGCGGCAAGATCCAGCTCACCGGGCAGCTCGGTGATGTCATGAAAGAATCTGCCCAAGCAGCCTATACCTACGTCCGTTCTCATTACCAAGAGCTAGGCTTAAAGAGTGATTTTTACAAAAAAATTGATCTCCACGTCCACGTTCCCGAGGGTGCCGTCCCCAAAGATGGTCCCTCAGCTGGAGTTACCTTGGCTACAGCCATAGTCTCCGCCCTAACCAAAAAAAAGGTCAACAAGACGATTGGTATGACAGGCGAGGTCACCCTTCGCGGCAGGGTTCTTGAGATCGGTGGACTCAAAGAGAAAATGATTGCCGGTCAGGCTGCCGGACTCAAAGAAATAATTTTCCCCGCCGGTAACACCAAAGATCTGGTCAAAATTCCCGACGAAATTAAGCGCGAACTCAAACTACTTCCCGTCAAGGATGTCCGCGAGGTCCTTGCTCACGTATTTGTCTAATCTGCTAAGATAAACTCAAATACAAAGGAGGTCCAGATGGCGCCAAAATCTAAGCCCAATTTAGTAAGTAGTACAGGACTTATTCTCCCCTTGTCCTTTATAGTTCTCTTTGCCGTTAACACCGTGGTTCTTTATCTAGCCAATCTCCTTTTCCCCGAGTTCGTTGTCCTCGGTACCTTCTCCATCTCTGCCTCATGGGCAATTTTTCATAGCATGATACTCCTAGCCCTCCTAGACACTTTTGCCATTCCCGTGGTGCACTATATCGAGTCCAAGCGCGGCGCCATGTACACTCCGCAGGAATGGATGCTAGCCTACTTTTTTGTTAACGCCGTCGGACTCTGGGTTATCGCCCGCTTTGCCGACAATCTGGGATTTGGTATCCCGGTATGGTGGGTAGCAGTCCTCCTGGGTGTAGCGATGGACTGGCTGCAAGGCCTGGCGATGATGATGCTAACTAAGGTTAGTGATTGACAATCGTCAGTTGTGCTATAATGAGCAGGTTATTATTTGTTCGTTTCCAGTGTGATAGTATTTTCTATTTAACTGCAATTGAAACGTAAGCCTCGCATATGCGGGGTGATTAAGAAAAGGAGTGTCAAATGGACACCCAAGGTACAGTAAATCCAGCGAAGCTTTTCGTTGGCAATCTTCCATACAAAATAACTGAGGACGAACTTCGTCAAGTTTTCTCTCAGTTTGGTACAGTAGTCGATGTACGACTCATTACCGACAAAATGACCGGCCGCGCCAAAGGCTTTGGTTTTGTTGAGATGAGTAGTGGCGACGAAGCCAACAAAGTTGTCGAAGAAATGCACGGCAAGGACTTTCAGGGTCGTAACCTCGTTGTAAACGTGGCTCGCCCTATGGCCCCTCGTGCTCCCCGTCCTAGTTACGGTGGAGGTAACTCCTACGGCAACAACAACAGATCCTACTAACCTGTCTGCCGATAGGTAGAGATTTTTTGTTAGAAGTAAAGAAACACCCCCGGTTAACCGGGGGTGTTTTTTGTAGAGCATTGACAATCGCCCAATAATCGCCTATTATTTGACTACATATGTTTACTCCTAAGTACACGATAACCAATCAACTTCTAGCCAATATTACTCGGATTAACAACCTCGTTAGAGATCTAAACGATCGACGATTCCCCAAGATCATTCTAGTAGAACTTGAAAAAACAGCCAGGGAAGTCTCGGCCTATGCCTCAACCAGCATCGAAGGCAACCCGCTCCCATTAACAGAAGTCAAAAAAATCCTTAGATCAACACCAACCAATATTCGTGATAGTGAAAAGGAAGTGCTTAATTACAATCATGCACTAGAAAAACTCAGTACTTTGTTACAAGGAGAGAAGTTAGAGCTATCACTTGAGCTTATTCTTGATATCCATGAACAAGTTACGACTGGCTTACTACCAAAATTTGAGTCTGGTAAGCTCAGACAAAAACCAGTCGTAGTGAGCGACCCACTAACAGGTAAAATTGTCTACTTGCCGCCTGACATTGATCAATTTAAAGAATTAATGTCGGATTTAATCACGTTCATCAAGACAAATAATCAAAACATCGACCCTTTAATTATTGCAGGAATATTTCACAAGCAAATGGTAATTATTCATCCCTTTATGGATGGTAACGGTCGAACCACGCGGCTAGCTACAAAAGTGTTACTCGCCAAAATGGGTCTCAATACATTTAATCTGTTTAGTTTTGAGAACTATTACAACCAAAATGTTACAAAATATTTCCAAACCGTTGGAGAATATGGAGATTACAACAAGCTAGAAAAAGCTATAGATTTTACTGGTTGGCTGGAGTATTTTACGAGTGGGCTAATTGATGAACTACTTAGAGTACAAAAACTACTGCCAGAATTAGGTAATTCACCAAACACAAGGCTAGATACTCATCATCTCAAGCTCCTTGAGCACATTAAGCAACATGGTTTTATAGCTGATCGGGATTATGCCGAGCTTACTGATAGAGCCAAGGCAACTCGGACAAATGACTTCCAAAAACTTCTTGATCTCAATCTCATCGAGCGCAAAGGTAAGGGGAGGGCTGTCCACTACATCCTCAATAGGGGTTAGATTACGGCAAGTTAACTTCTCGGCTGACCTTTTCCTCTCGGTTAAAACACGCTTGCCCCCTGTACCTTTAGCGAAAGAGGGTGAGTCCGCTTAGCGGGGTGACCCCATCCGGATTCTCCACTATGCTCTATCGAGCTACGAGGAGCTAGTCATCCTTATGATACCCTCTTTTGCTAATGCTACAGGAAATTTGAAAAATCGTTTCTTCAAAAAAGCTATCCCAGACCCTGATTTAAGATATTTCTCGAACCCCAAAGCCATTTTCTCTTCCTCGAAAGCGCAATACCATACTAACCGATAGTGGAGATCAGACTTAGTAGATTTTACCTTCCCTAACAAATGAGTCTTGATACGATTTTTCAAATCTGGAGTGTACCCTATGTAATAGCGATTTG
>CAYNKT010000031.1:0-7110 GCA_964397885.1 uncultured Pseudomonadales bacterium | reverse complement strand
CTTTTTCGATTAAAAGGTCAAGCATGACGGCGGCGAGTGCCCCGTCGACATTGAGGATGAGGTTGGGTTTTTTGGCTGTAGTAAGCTCTTCTACAGCTAGCGCAAAGTCGAGGTGGGGATGTTTGAGTCCCTGCGCTAACTTGGTAAGGAGAGGAACTCGAGGGTCGGGAGAGTCTACCCGGTATTTGCGGTGACCGATGCCGGGAATATACTCTTTGCGCCTGGCAAAATCTTCGACAACAACGGACGGGTCATGCCCTTCCCCTACTGAATCGAACCAGACAGAAGCAGCTCCGTTAACCGCACCCCCAAAGCGCGGACCGATCGTGAGCAGTCCTGCAATTAACGAATCAATCATGCCCTTGCCAGCCCGGGCTGTTATCATGGTGTTGACTGCTCCACTAACATAGGGACCATGGTCAACTAGTAGGCGTAGTGCCAGATCGATAGCTTTTTCAGTTTTTGGGGATTTGAGCTCGCGCCCCAGCCACATAGAACCAGCGATCCAGGCAAAAGACTTGGTTGTTGCAAGTTTTGTTAGATTTTGGCCGATTATGGTTGGTTCGCCGTGTACGTCGCCACTCACTGTGCTCGTGAAGAGAGAGTGAGTGCGATTGCTAAGGTTATCCATATGGTATGTATTATGTATTAAGTATTATGTATTAGGCAAATTGTTAACGAGTTTGATGAATTCGGAGAAGGAGGAGCTGACCATAAACCCTGCTGACTTCATGACTTCGCGCTTGGCGAGCGCAGTAACTCGGGTTTTGTCAGCTTTGGCTTTGGCGTGACCAAACTGCGGAGACTCGGGAAAAAGGCTAGCGACAGTGCCGGCAATATGGGCGACAACTGGTTTGGTAAAAAGTCCTTCTTTTTTGAGGCTGACAAGCTCGTATTCGTCTTCGCCTCCTAGTTCTCCGTAGTAAAGTACTCCTTGAGTCTGGGGGTCTTGTTCTGCAAGCAAAAAAGCCTCGCGGGGAGAAAGAACGGGGAAGCGATCGCCGCCAAAACTAAGGGCAAAAGAAAGCTTGTGCCCTGCTTGAACCACGATGTTAATTAGCTCGTTGGTCATCCCACCTGAGGCAGAGAGTACGGCGAGAGTGCCCGGTATGGTCAACGCTGACTCCTCGATTTGGTCGGGGGTAATTCCACCAATTGGACCCAATTTGAGTGCCCCTGGGACAACAAGACCAACAGAAGCCGGGCCAATAATTAATGGCTTTTGGCTTTTGGCTTTTGGCACATGGTTAATAAGAGCAAGGGAGTGGAGCTCGGGGACGTTTTCGGCAAAGAGTGCGGCGCCTGCTAGGTTTGTATTATGTATTTGGTATTTTGTATTAAAAAAGTCTAGAGTTGAGGAAAGTGTGCGGCGACCGCTCGTGAGGTTGAGAAGCCAGAGATTTGTCAAGGACTCTCCTTTTTGGATACCTTTTTCCGGCAAGGAGAGTCCTTGAAGGGTGGGAATAAGAATCTCGCTCTGCCCCCAAAAGTATTTGGTAAAGCCTGATCTACCGGTAATAATGCCAATAACGCTTGGTTGGTGGTTAGATAGATAATCAAAGTCGAGAATCGACTGGACTATGGGTTCGTGGTTGCCGAGAACGAGAATTTTGTTAGTATTAACTCTAATTTGGTTGATAGAAATCATTGATTTTTAAGTTCCGACCTATCTGAAAGATCGGAACTGTCCTGATTTAGGAAGCCTTTAACCTCGGTAATTATTTGAGTCAGCGGAGTGTCGTGGCCATGGACTGAACCATAGAGACCTGAGTTTTTGAGGAAATCAGTCATGATTGCTAATCCTTTTTTTTCATTGGGGCCTCCACGACGGACAAACACGCGTACGTCTGCTTTGACTAACTCTTTTTGTTTTTCGCGGAGAGCTCTAATGATGCCTTTGAAAGTTTTGGCAACGTCGGTGAAATTGGCGACACCACCGGCGATGATAAGAGCTTGTGGCTTTTGATTTGTCGCAGATAACATTTGCTTGAGAATGATTTTGGTGTAGGAGTAGGTATCGTCCTCTGTGGGTGCACCAGAGTATTCGCCGTAGTTGGCAAGTTCCTCCCCAAGTCCCAAATCGGCAACTTCGTCGGCAAGAACAAGACTCGCTCCTCCTCCTGACAATAACATCCAGATCTTGCCTTCGGGACTTAGAAGGCGAAATTTGAGTGAAGCGGGAGTTGAGGCATCGAGTGCGGCAATTTGTTTTTCGGAGTTTGACTTGCTTCGCTCTTCTATGGGCGAGAGGTGGTAGGGAGCAAGTTCTGCAAGACTGAGGGCTGCATCGTCGATTTCGGCGGCGGCATCGAGGGCGATAATTTGTTGATCTTGCCAAAGAAAGGGATTGAGCTCCAGGCTCGCTATGTGAAACTTGTCAAGGAGAGGGATAAGGGAGGAAAAAAGCATGCTCTTAATTTTGGGAGGGACGTGGGTCGTGACTTGATCCCAGTGTTTTTCGATCTCGATCCCTCCTATATCGGAGTATAAAATATTCCAACCATAACGAGTTCTCTCTAGTGAGAGATACTGCTCACTACTTTTTTGGTAAGAGACTAGTGGTTCTACTAAAAAATTGGCGTATCCGAGATCAGACCATTTGCGGATGTAGTCGATCGCGAGAGTTGATGTAACATCTGTTTTAACGAGACCTTGAAGACCTCTTTTTTTGATCCCCTGATCTACTTTGACAACTAGCGGAGTGGTGCCAAAAAATTTGGTGAGCTCACCTGATTTGGTGCCAGTCTTGCCAGCAAATACTAATCTAGTCGGGAACAATAGTCTTTTGGCGTCGAACTCGGAAAGTTTGACTCTGGCCATACTACCCTACGGTAACTTCGGAAAGAAGTACACCCTCACAAATCAAGCCACGATCTTGAAACTCACGGTTCAGTTCTTCTTTGAGTTGAGACTCGATCTGAGAGCGAGAGTTTTTGAGGGTCTGGGCGTCTACGAGAGTGACAATGGAGCTAATTTTGCTGCGACTAAAGGGTCGAACGACTTTGGAGACAAAGTGTTCACCAATGTTTTCCCAGAGTTCGGGGGCGTTTTGTTTGTCGATGCGAAAGAGAATGCTCCCTTCTACAAGCACGGGAACGCCGTCTTTGGTCATGGTTTTGATGGGTTCGTCTCCTAGCGACTCTTTGGCGCTCAAGTCGAAGCCTTTGTGGATGGTGTACTCGAGAACTTGGGCGTTAAAGAGTTTGGCGATTTGCCAGAAGGGAATTTTGAGGTGAAGTCCGGGTCCGTAGACGTGTTTGAGTACTCCCCTACCGCGATCATATACGCAGGCGACATATCCCGGCGGCACGGAGATAAAAAACCCCCCTACTACCTCATCTGCGAGGAATGAAACAACCAAATTGTCGAACATACAGGTGAATTGTAACACGTTGTCAGACAATCAGAAAACTCAGATAACCAGAAAATTGGCTACATCAGAGTGTCGGAGAGTCGGAGGATTCGGTAGAGACAGTATGACCAGTGGGGGCAGTGAGACCAGCATGCCCAGTGGATTCAGTAGATCCAGTAGATCCAGTGGATTCGGTGGGAGGGGGTTTGGGGGTAAAACGCTCGGTTACCCGACGAACGAGAGACTGAACGAGACGGAAGCAACTATAAAGTGCCGAGAAGGCAAGTGAGGCAATAATAAAGACCTTTTTGCCGGCGGGAAGAAACATAAAGATAAAGTAAGAGCCGATTGGCATCACAACTTGCATAAGAATGACGTCGCGTCTACCAACTGGAAAAGGAGAGCGGAGAGCGATCAAGAACTCGACGATAAAGATCATCAAAGACTGGATGAGGTTGAGGGTAGAGTTGGTATGACTAAGGTCGTATTTGCCCAGAAACATGAGGTTAATGTGGTCGGGAACCGGCATAAAACCATACAAGAGGTGAAAGTCGGCTCCCTCTAGGCCGGTTGTAAAAATGCGGTAAAGCATGAGAATGATCACAAGTTGAATCGCTAGGTTGGTGGTTGTGGCTAGGACGGTACGAAAATTGCCTCGCATAACCCGTTTGATTTCTTCTTTTTGACGGACGGGTTCGTGGGCGAAGGTGTGTTGAATGTCTTTTACTTTTTCAACGATTTTGCGTTTTTCTTCGTCAGATCTCTCGCCGGCGATAGTCAGGGGAAAAGTAATAAACCTAATAACCAGAGAAAAGAGAATAACTGCCAAACCCATGTCGGCAAAATCTGGGCCAATCCTGCCGAGAAGCCAGTAAAGCCCTACGAGAATGTTAAAGAATGGCTGATAGATGTAGTGTTCGAACATTAGCTAGATTATAGATGATAGAAGTTAGATTGTAGAATTTTTGATGATTTGTGTAGTGGAGACCTCGGGATTCCAGTCGTGGACAACCTCTAGCTTGCCACCGTACTTTTCGGTGAGAAAAGTCTTGTTTTTGAGGTGCTCGGTATGACTGCTGACTGCGTAGACCGCGGGTTGGAGTTTTTGCATAAGAGATTCGTAAGCCGTATAGTTGTCAAAATCGTCGCCGAGAGCAACAACGTAATCTGCATATTTACTAACTTTTTGACATCGCCTGGCCTGAGATTCAACAGGCCTTCCCTCACCTTTTTGTAATCTCGCACGAGTGTCCGACTCTACCCCTACTATTAGTATATCTCCTGCAGCTTTTGCTTTTTGCAGAAAATTGATGTGCTCTTTGTGCAAAAGATCAAAGAAGCCGGTTGCGAGTACTATTTTTCGACCAGATTTGTGTAGCTTGCGGCAGATAGGATAAATTGAAAAAATAGTAAACACAGTGGAATTTTATACTATTGTGTGTTAAGTATACCGCACTAACTCCAGATTGCTTCACTTGTAGGCTTATTCAGCCATGTTCTGCATCTGGCAGTAGTGCAGGTATTATACAAAATTTTGGTAAACTGAGTATTATGAGTATAGCTTTGATAATATAACTTTTCCGGGATCGTGAGGGTGAAAAAAGGCTGAGCCAGGAGTCACGTATTCGCGGGTAATTTTGGGGCGCATGTAGAGGAGTTGAAGATGATAAAGGAGCGATTCGAGATAATTTGAGAATATTGAATACTGAATATTGAATATTGGAGAATTGCTACTTTGGGGGAATGAGAAATTGGGGAGGTAGGTGGTAAGCCAAGAATTGGCAGAGAGAAGATGGTCGTGGGTGTTGTAGGGATCGTGGAGAGGAATAGCCTGAACAAGCTCATAGGCAGTGTAGAGATTTTGGCGAGAAGTAGGAAGACAAAAACTTGAGGGAGTTAAGTACAGGTTGAGACAGAGCTTGCCAGAATTTTGATGGGAGCCGGGTGTACGACGAAGTCCTAGGAGAGAAGTATAGAGGGTAAGCAGGAGACGCGTCGTCCATAACTTGTAGTCGCGAGTAATAACCATGAGGTCGATGTCTGCGTTATTACCCGAGTTTTGGACGGCGAGCGAGCCTGTCAAGTAAACGGCGAGAACGCCAGGCAAGTGTGCAAGACGCGAGGCAAGAGCGCGAGCTTGGGTTAGGAGAGGCTGGGACGAGCGGGCGCGGGAGCGGCGCCGGGCGACAAGCGAGGAGCGGCCAGGAAGATGATAGTATTTGCCGGTCTTAGTGATTACGCGCGAGTCTACCAGTTTTTGTAAAGCGCGGAAGAGGTGTTCCCTCTCCCTTACACGATGTTTGATGAGTCTTGCAAAAATTTCACTACCGGTCAAAGGAAAGCCAAAGTGATCAGAGTAGGTTAAAGTCTTGATAACTGCTTGGGTGAGCGTCATTGTGCGTCGGGATATTTGCTCAAAACCTGGGGAACGCCCGCCTCGAGAGCCTGAATGGCGGCGTTAACGGTGCTTCCGGTATTAATGGCGTTAACGGCATCTGCATAGTAGGAAATGATTTGATCATTGAGACCTTCGTCGAAAGTCCTGTCGGCAAGGTACCACGAAGTGTAGCTACTGGCTTGCTCTAGATAGGGCGAGACGAGTGGGTCATTTGCAAGAAGGCTTGCCATACTGAGACGAGGATATGGTTCGCCAATCCCCCTGATTTGGGTCTCTGCGGCATAGAGTTTTTGGAGGACATCGGGAGAACTTAGATAGGCGATAAATTCCCAGGCAGCTTGTTGGTTTTTGCTGCTACTGGGGACTGCTTCGGCCCAGTAAGAGGCCCATGCCAAGTCTGTCGTGGGGAGAGTGGGTGACTTCACAACACCAAAGTTGAGACTGGGATTGATAGCCTTGATCTCAGGGATTTGCCATGAAGGAGCAAGGATCATGGCAACTGTGCCTGTTGCAAAGGCATACGTTGAGTTGGGTTGAGTAGTGTCCCAGGATTTGTCGGTGGTTGCAAAAATAGTAAAGAAAGTGAGAGCGTCTTGGACGGCGGCATCGCTGGAGGTTGCTGGGTTGCCAGAATTTTGGAGAATAAGAAGGCCGAGAATGTCTGACCAGTTGTCGATATTGCCGGCAGTGCCGACTGCTACCCCAGCCCTTTCGATTATGCCTGTAGTGCTACTACGCTTGGTTAAGTCGAAGGCTAGTTTGCGCAAAGCATTCCAGTCGGTAGGAGGGGTGGCTCCAAGCTCAGCAAGAATATCCTTGTTGTAAATGAGCGCCAAACCATCAATCTCGAGTGGAAGAGCATAGATTTTGCCTTGTACACTAAAGTCCTTGGTGACTACGGGGTAGTAGTCAGAGAGATCGATACCTAGAGCGTCGGGGGCGGGAGCGAGCGATTTTTTGAGCATGGGCAACCAAGTGTTGTGGATGCGGGCAATGTCCGGGGCACTCCCTGCTCCGATCGCTGATTGCAACCTGGCTCGGTAGTTTTTGGGGGACTGCATTTGATAGTTGATTTTGATGCCTGGGTTATCCCTTTCGTAGTCGGCTATCACTCCCTGCATGACAGACGAGGGCTCCCAGAGTCCCCAGTAAGTGAGCGTGGCATCTCCGGTACTACCTCCACCTCCTAGTAGCTTGGGGAGCAAAGTAAAGCCTGCAACGGCGATCAAGATAAAAGCTACAGCTCCGATCAGGATGGGGATAAGATTGCGGAAAGGTGAGGAGGAAATCGGGGGGACAGTGGGGGCAGTAGATTCAGTGGATCCAGTGGATCCAGTGGATTCGGGGGGGGGGGTGGGCG
>CAYNKT010000030.1:0-7179 GCA_964397885.1 uncultured Pseudomonadales bacterium | reverse complement strand
TGTATCTCATTACCCTCAAGATAGCGCCAAATATCAAAAAATTCCCCTGGAAGCTAGTTATTGCAATCTCTCTTATTTTTACTCTCGCCTATCCTTTGTTTTCTCACGACATCTTTAACTATATGTTCCATAGTAAGATCGTCTGGCTGTATCACAAAAATCCGTATGTCTACCCCCCACTGTACTTTGAGGGAGATTCATGGCTTAGATTTATGCGTTGGGTTCATACTACCGCTGCCTACGGGCCTGGTCATACCTTGATCTATCTCCCGATCTACGGACTCGGGATGGGCAAGTTTAGCGCTATTTTACTACTGGCCAAGCTCATTCCTCTTGGCTTCTACTTCTGGAGTATCCATCTTTTGGGCAAAATCTCTGCACTAGTTTCGAGGGGTAGTCCAGTCATCTCACAGCTCGCCTTTGCCCTTAATCCTCTCATTCTCCTTGAGACCTTGGCTAGCGGTCACAATGACGGGATCATGATGACCTTTTACCTCCTAGGCCTCTTTTATTTCTTAAGAAACAATTATGTCAACTCCGTGCTCGCCATGATCTATGGCGCCGGAGTCAAAGTCATGACAGTGATTTTCTTGCCCATGTATCTCCTCCAAAAATGGTTTAAGCCACGAGTGTTAATCTTGCTCTCTGCCTGGCTCTTTTATATCCCGCTCATTATCTGGATAGCTCGCTTCCAGCCGTGGTATCTCGTCTGGTTTTTTACAGCAGCGCTCGCCGCCGGGTCCCCTCTCACCTTGAGTTTTGCCGCACTAAGTACTATCACTGCCGTTTTTTACTACTATCCTTATATCTCGACTGGTTTCTGGGACAACTCACCCAAGTTTGTCTTTTCTCTCGTTGTTCTCGCTCCGCTCATTTTCCTCGCAGTCTCACTCGTCCGTCGTCTATCTGCTCGTCGGTAACCTTGTTATAATGCCTTTATGCAAAAGTATTTCCCCCGGCTAAGTGGACTTGAATGGCTCCTCATCCTCGGTATGTCCTTACTCTACCTCTTGGTAACTTTTTATAATCTCACCTCATTCCCCATCTTTGTCGACGAGGCAATTTATGGCAGGTGGTCCCAGATTGCCCTCCATGACGCCGCTTGGCGGTTTATTAGTCTCACAGACGGCAAGCAACCACTATTTATGTGGATGACCATGCCCATGTTCAAGCTTTTTACCGATCCGCTCCTTGCGATTAGGTCCACCTCTGTCTTCTCTGGACTCTTGACAACTCTTGGCCTCTTTTATGCCGGGTATCTTCTCAAAGGTAAAAGGCTAGGGTACCTTGCGATGATCTTGTCGATCTTTATCCCGTTTCTTTTCTTCTACAATCGGCTTGCAGTGGTTGACGCCATGCTTACCGCCTTTGGGATCTGGCTCTTTTCTCTTGGTCTCATCTTGGCCAAAGAAAAACGACTCGACCTTGCGCTTATCGTGGGGGCTGTCTTAGGACTCTCACTCCTGGTCAAGTCTCCCGCCAAGATTTTCCTCTTTCTCCTCCCCTTGGGGTATCTTACCAACCAAGATAAAGAGTCCTGGAACAAATCCCAAGTCCTCAAGTACTTGGGTTTGTTTATAGTTATTTTCGTTGTATCTAGCGCGATCTACAGTATCCAAAGACTGTCTCCATTTATGTACATTATCGAGCAAAAAAACAGTGACTTTACACTTCCTGTTAGAGAGATACTAGCAAGCCCAACTAGACTATGGCAAAACACCTACAACACCCTCCGCTGGCTTGGGTTTTATATAACCTGGCCGGCTCTCCTAGCTGCCGCCTTGGGTATCTTTCGCTTTTTCCAGAAGTCATGGCGCACTGCGCTCTACACAGCTTCCTGGTTAGTCCTCCCGCTTGCTGCCGAGATCGCAATTGCGACCCTATATCGATCTCGATACATCGTTTTTGTCACTCCGATAATTATTCTCTTTGCTGCATACTTTCTCGATTCACTTAAAAACAAGCTAGCTTATATATTGCTTGCCGTCTTACTAATCCTACCGGGTTTCTTTGTAGTGAGTGCCGTCTTTAACCCAGTCGAGACGCCCTTGTTAAGTGACGATGCCGATTATCTCGATGGCTGGTCATCGGGCATGGGTCTTAGAGAAATCTCTGATTACCTAATAAGCGAGGCAAAGACAGGCAGCCAACCCGTTTATGTTATGACAGAAGGGACCTTTGGCCTTTTGCCTCATGGTCTAGAGCTCTACTCTTACGGAGTCTCGGGTCTTGCAATCGAAGGAATTTGGCCCCTAAACGAGATTCCACCTGCAAGCTTACTCGCCAAAAAAGCCGAAGGATTTACTGTGTATTTTCTTCTCAACAATACTCAGGTTGATGTGACGCCATCTGGTCTTACTGAGGTTCTCTCGGTCAAAAAACGTAATGACAGCTATATCAGACTCTATAGGCTCAACTAGCATGAGAAAGTATCTTTCTTTTGGGATGGGGATCGCGGGAGTCACGACTATTCTATCTGGTTTTAGTTACTTAAAGACTGGATTTTTTGCTGTCCACGACCCGACTCACATCTCCCGGGTTGCTCAATTGTGGCAAGCCTTAGAGTCAGGGCAGATCCCTGCTATTTGGGCAGGGGAGGCGGCGAGTGGTTTTGGCTATCCGCTCTTTCACTTTTACGCACCCGCCTTTTACTACTTGGTGCTACTCTTTAAGCTCATTTCTCCGTCCTATCTGGGAGCGCTCAAAATAACCGTCCTTGCTCTCAGTTTTGTTGGAACCCTCGGGATGTACAAACTAGCAAGCCGGTTTGGTAGGGGAGTGGCCGCCCTTTCTGCCCTGGCTTTTGCTTTCGTTCCCTATCGTGCTGTCACTCTGTATGTTAGAGGTTCATATGCTGAGTTTATGGCTACCATGTTATTGCCTTGGATATTTTTGACGTGGACTAACCTCAAAGGAATCAAAAAGCAACTTGTCGCCGGAGTCGTTATGTCACTCTTTGTGCTCTCTCATAACCTTATTCCCCTGATCACTCTCCCGTTTATTATCATTTGGATTTTGTGGAAAAACCACAAGGCCTTAAAGAACCTCATTCTCCCCTCTATGCTTGTTATTGGGCTAACCTGCTTTTACACTTTACCGGTAATTTTTGAGCGAAATTTCATCCATCTAGAGAGGCAAGCCCTCGCAACCGATTATGCTCTCCACTTTGTCGCACCTTCTCAACTTTGGAACTCAACGTGGGGATTTGGCGGCTCCGCTCCTGGGCTGGAAGACGGCATCTCATTCAAGCTTGGCAAACTACAAATCGTTCTGGCTGTCCTAGGGTTATTAGCTCTCTTAAGGCGCCCTAGTACACGCTTGCTCTCCCTTTTCTACCTTGGTCTTACCATGATTTCCATATTCATGATGACTAGCTACTCGTTATTTGTGTGGGACTGGATCAAGCCACTTCAGTATGTTCAGTTTCCCTGGCGTTTTATGACGCTTGCTACTTTTGGGTTGTCTTTCCTTGCCGGCTTTTCGAGCCTTCTTTTCAGAAGGCGCATTCTCAAAGTCTTATTTTTGCTGATATCCGCTTGTCTTTTACTAATCATTAATCTCAAGCTCTTTACGAGAGAAGTACAAGAGAGTTTGTCCGATCAGGACTTTACTTCGCCGGAGTTTCTGGCAAGCTCCGTAGCACAAAAAGTCCCCGAGTACTTGCCTGTTTGGCAGTCAGATTTCCCCTCGACTAGGGCTGAGCAAGTTCCCTCGAGAGTAATTATGGAAGAGGATGGAGAATATGTAGTCGACAGGGCGTATTATCCAACCTGGCAAGTCGAGGTGGACGGGGAGCACGTCGCCTACTACCCAGCAAGTGATGGCCGACTCGCATTTGACCTAAGCTCGGGCACTCACGATCTTGCTCTTTCTCAGGAGCATACCGCTCTTGAGTTCTACTGTTCCCTTGTCTCCTTATTAACCTTGATTGGAGTAGGGTACTTATATGTCCGAGCTTGATAGTCTCAAAACACGCGCTTTTCGGGGTGTTTTTACCCTTAGCTTTCGCCGCCTCATTCTCAAGGTCATTGATACTCTGGGGACTATCATCCTTGCGCGTGCCCTCACTCAGGAAACCTTTGGTATCTTTGCGATTGTAAGTTTTATCGTCTTTACTTTTCTCGCTTTCTTCTCAGATGTTGGGCTCGGTGCTGCCTTGATCCAAAAAAAAGAAGATCTGACCGACCAAGACGTCAGAACTACCTTTACTGTCCAACAGCTCTTAGTCACAGCCCTCCTAATTATTGCCTGGGTAACCTCCCCTTGGATAGCCTCAATTTACAATCTTGGCAACCAAGGGATTTGGCTAATTCGGGTTCTTAGTCTTAGTATCTTTCTTACTTCATTTAAGACTATTCCCTCTATACTCCTTGAGAGAGAGCTCAAGTTTGGGGTACTAATTATTCCCGAAATTCTGGAGACCGTCGTCTATAACGGGATTGCCGTTTTTATGGCGCTCTCCGGCTATGGTGTCTGGAGTTTGGTTACGGCAATTCTCGCAAGGACGGTAGTAGGTGGGATTGCCCTTAATATCCTCAAACCCTGGCCGATTGGCTGGAGCCTAAGTAGAGATGCAGTCAAAGGTCTGCTTAATTTTGGCGTTCCTTATCAGCTCAATTCGCTCCTTGCTCTTCTCAAAGACAATATTACCCCGACCGTGATTGCCTATTTCTACGGTCCCATTGCGGTGGGCTATCTCAATCTCGCCCAAAATATTTCTAGTCGTCCGATGGAGATTATTACCATCGTCAGTCGGGTTACCTTCCCCACTTACTCTCGCCTCCAAGGGGACAAAGCGCGTCTCAAACGCTGGCTCGAAAAATCGACTCATCTCATGGCCATTCTCTACTTCCCCGCCGTAGCGGGGTTAATTGTGACCTCTGCAAGTTTGTTGCAGTACCTTTATGCGGACAAAACTAGTAAGTGGCTTCCGGCGCTCCCGGCCCTGCTATGGTTTCTCACCTCGGCTCTCCCCGTTATAGTCACGACTACCTACACCAACGCTCTCTATGCCCTCGGCCACCCCAAGGTCGTCCTCAAACTCATGGTTTTGTACACAGTTCTAACCTGGGTTATTGGACTTCCACTTATCAAATATGTCGGCTTTGTAGGAATCGCGATCACGATTTTTCTAATTACCTATATCACTTTCCCCCTAGTGGTACGAGAGATGAACAAGGTAGTCAAAGTCGATACACTTAGCTCTGTGCTGCGTCCCATGCTCGCCTCGCTCGTGATGGCGAGTTTAGTATATGTTGCAGATTATTACTTTGTTAGTAGCCTCGCCTCACTGTTTATTGCTATTTTCGTGGGTGCCATCGTTTATGTAGCTTTGATCTACGCCCTAGACGGCAAGTTCTTGCGAGCCGAAATAAAAAATATCTTAACTCACTCACTTAAAAGGGGTTAACCTGGTAGAATAGGAGAACCATGACCAAAGTCTCTGTCGTAATAGTAGCTCATAACGAAGCCACCAAACTCGATCGATGTCTTTCGTCAATCAACGGGTTTTCGGACGATGTAGTTGTCATAGATTTGGCAAGCACCGATAACACCACGCAGATTGCCCAAAAGCACGAGGCCAAGCTCGTTTCTCACGAGTACGTCCAGTTAGTCGAAGAAATAAGACAAGAATCTTTCCAGTACGCCAAACACGATTATATCCTTTTACTCGATCCTGACGAGGAGTTAACCCCACAACTAATCAAGGCTTTATCGGATCTTTCGATCGAAAAATACGCCGCGATCTACATCCCCCGCAAAAATATTGTGTTTGGTAAATGGATACAAAATAGTCGTTGGTGGCCTGATCATCAAGTCAAACTAATCAACAAAAATCATGTCAAATGGCCTAAGACTATTCACGCCAAGCCCATAAATAGCGGTACTGAGTATCGTCTTGCAGGGTCAGAAACAAATGCCTTGATTCATCACAACTACACTGATCTCACCGACTTCCTCTCCAAAAATCTCCGCTACGCCTCTGCCGAAGCTGGGGACCTATTGAATAGTGGCACCAAGCTTTCGCTGCAAACAACAATGAAAAAATCAGTTTCAGAATTTGTCTCCCGTTATTTTTTTGCTCACGGTTACCGTGATGGCATGCATGGCTTTACCCTAGCCTTTCTCCAACTAATTTACTATTACTTAGTTTACTTCTATTACTGGGAAGGAAAAAAATATCAAACTATTGAATCAGAAACAGAGCTACTTCAGCATCCCAAAGAGCTATTTAGACATGCGTACAAAGAGGTAATATACTGGACACAGCAAGTTGGAAAAAGAAATATTAAAGACAAGCTAATCAGAAAGTTTATATGAAAAAGAAAAAAACCAAACTCATCAAGCATGCTGTAATCCTCGTCAACTACAAGGGTTGGCAAGATACTATTCTCTGTATCAACTCCATTAACAAATGCAAAGATAAGCCCCATGTCATCGTCGTAGATAACGGCTCAGGTGACGAATCGGTACGACAGCTCAAAAAAGCTTTTCCCGACCTAGACCTCATCGAAACCGGAAAGAACTTGGGATTTTCTGTAGGTAGCAATACAGGAATCAAAAAAGCGCTCAGAATGGGAGCCAAAGTTGTCCACATCCTCAATAACGACACCGAGGTAGAGCCTAATCTATTCTACAGGGCATTCCGCTATGTTGAGGGCAAAAATAGAATAGCCGGTGCCAAAATTTACTATGCCAAGGGATTTGAGTATCACAAAAAAGATAAGAACAAAGGAAACATCATTTGGTACGCCGGAGGATATTTTGATCATGGTATGGCAATCTCCAAACACTTTGGGATTGACGAGGAGGACAAGGGTCAGTATGACAAAGAGTCTGACATTGATTTTATTACTGGTTGTTATATTGCAGTCCCTCGCCGGGTATTTGGCAAAATCGGTATGCTTAATGAGCCATTTTTCCTCTACCTAGAGGATAGCGACTTTTCCCTAGGCGCCAAGGCCGCAGGTGTCGAGGTCAAATATAATCCTAGGCTGGTTTTATATCACCGCAATGGTGGTAGCGCCGGCGCTGGGAGCCCCCTAGTAGACTACTACATGACCCGTAATCGGTTCATGATCGGTAAAAGTTATGGCACTCTTAGACTCCGCTTTGCGCTTTTCCGAGAGGGATTGAGAAATCTCAAAAGTCCTATCAGGCGTGCTGCATTCTTAGATT
>CAYNKT010000029.1:3327-7289 GCA_964397885.1 uncultured Pseudomonadales bacterium | reverse complement strand
ACCCTCCTACGCTCTTCGAGCTACGGAAGGGTGCACGAAGTAATAAATAGTTGCGCTATGGCGGAGAGTACAGGGGTCGAACCTGTTATCCCTTACGGGAACTAGTTTTCAAGACTAGCGCATTACCGTCCTGCCCACTCTCCTGTGCAACAACTACTGAGAGGATCCTCTTGGTAGTGATTGCTTACTTGATTATTTTACCAGATCAATAACCCGAAGGAGGTTTGAGTTTTTTGCCTAAAAGCTTTAGTGGATGTTCTACCAGCCACGAGTGAATATCATCTATCTGAGTTTTTAGCTCTTGTATATTGTCACCTTGATTACTAACTTGCTTGTGAACGTAGTCGATGGTTTTGTCCCAATCGTTTTTGAACTTGGTATTAATGTCTTTCCATTTGATCCCACCGAGGATACTTGCAATGTTTGGTAAGTATGGAATTGTACCAATTGAGAGTAGGTAGGCGATGGCGGGGTAACCCAGATATCCTTGCCAGAAGGAACCGTTGTCGTTGCACATGTTTGCCTGTCCTTGAGGATCGTAAATAACGGTGTAGAATTTGTTGCCTGAGCTTGAGTAGACGCGAGCGGAGTTATCGGATAGCTCTATACGATTATCTGCAAGAGTGCCTAGAGCCTCGTAAATTTTTATTTTGGGGGGTGTTTTCCAGACTGACATTTCCAGGTTATAATAGCAAAGACAGGAGAAGTCGCCTAGTGGCCATGGCACAGCTTTGGAAAAGCTGCGAGCGCAAGCTCTCGCGGGTTCGAGTCCCGCCTTCTCCGCTAGTTTAAATGGGGTAGAATATATCTATGGTTAATATTTTTGACGCTGTAGATTTTGATGCTCCTTATCACGACCTGTCGTTCCCTGGACGAGCGGAGGATGAGACGATTCTTTATGTAACCCGAGAGTCTCCGATCATGATGGGAGCGAGGCTGACGGTTTTTTCGATAGTTGTCGCTGTGCTTATTTTTGTAGGGGCGATGCTTATATCTTATACGGGGAAAATGTTTGAGTTCCCTGTCGGGGGAATGATTGTTTTGCTACTTCTATTGGGTGCGATAATTTTGTTTGGGGGATTGTGGTGGGTTTACCAAGTTTACCGCAAGACGGTATTTATTATTACAACCCGGAGACTAACAAAGTTTATCCATACGACACCTTGGACAAGATACCAAATGTCACTTGGTCTCGACAAAGTAGTTGACTCGGGTGCGTATAGCAAGGGATATTTGCAGGCCATGTTTGGACTCGGGACATTTGTAGCCAGAAGCTCGGCAGGGAATATTAAAAACTTTAAGATTGTGAATATACATATGGCAGAGGACTTGCACAACTGGATGAACAAGCTGATGTTTGTATTTAACAAAGAAACAGAAAAACTTGACGAATTTCGGCCTTTTGCAGCTAAAAAAATGGGCGAGCGGTACTAGACACGGAAGTAGGTAACAGGAATAGAGTGATTAGTCTGATAAAATCGAGAAAGAGGAGGATAAGTGGCCAAAGATCAGGTAGAAGAAGTTAAAGAAAAAATTGATATTTTGGAGATTGTAGGCGAGAGAGTGACTCTTAAGAGGGCGGGCCGCCACTACAAGGGGCTCTGTCCTTTCCATTCTGAAAAATCGCCGAGCTTTATTGTGTCTCCCGAGAGGCAGAGCTACAAGTGTTTTGGCTGTGGCGAGGGCGGGGACGTTTTTTCATTTTTGCAAAAGTATGAGGGGATGAGTTTCCTAGAGTCGCTCGAATCACTGGCTAAGCGAGTAGGAGTAGAGATCGTGTCATATAGGGCTACCGAAGCAGATTCTTACAAAAAGACGATACTCACGGTTTTGTCGCTAGCGAGCGAGTACTATCACTATCTTTTGACCAAGCATGATACTGGTGAGCATGCAAGAAAATACTTGAAAGATAGGGGAATAACTAATGATTCGATCAAACAATTTTATCTTGGATATGCACCTCTTCAGTGGAGGGGGGTCTCGGAATTTTTGGTAAATAAAAAGGGGTATAGTGTGCAAGACCTAGAAGCTGCGGGGCTTGTTATCGTACGAGCGGATGGTCAATACTATGACCGATTTCGGGGGAGAGTAATTTTCCCGCTACGAGACCACCGTGGACAAGTGGTGGGATTTTCGGGTAGAGTGTTGGTCAGCGACGAAAAACAAGCAAAGTATATTAACTCTCCTGAGACCAGTGTGTATCACAAGTCGAGTATGCTCTACGGACTATACGAGAATAGGGAGAGTGTTAGAAAGAGTGACGCTGTCATTATTGTTGAGGGAGAGCTTGACGTGATCCCAAGTGTACAAGCAGGGGTAAAAAATGTGGTGGCCATAAAGGGGAGCGCGTTTACGAACGAGATGGGTAGGCTGGTATCTAGATACACCAAGAACGTCGTTTATGCGCTTGATGCTGATTCTGCCGGGCAAGAGGCGGTAAAGCGGGCGGTAGTCATTGCAGAGCCTCTCGATTTGTCGATCCGGGTAGTGCAGATCTCGGGAGGGAAAGACCCGGGGGATGTTGCTAGTGCAGATTCCTCAAAGTGGAGGGAGATGGTCAAGAGCGCAGTTTTGTACTGGGATTTTTTGATAGATAGCGCCTGCTCACGGAGTGATCCCAAGAGTGGAGAGGGGGCAAGCCAGATTAGTGCGGAGGTGGTGCCAGAACTAACCAATATAAACAACCTCGTGGTGAGAGCGCATTACGTCGGAGTGTTGTCCAAACGTCTTTCAATCCCGGAGGAGTCGATTTATGAGGAGATAGAGAGGATCAAGAAAAAGAAGGACCTCTTTGGCCTTAAAGAAGTTGTGAAAAAAATCGAGCAAGGAGAGCACCAGGACAGAAAAGAGCAAGTACAGGATTATGTTTTGGCACTATTACTACAAAATTATCTGACTCTTAAGGATAGTTTGGCTGAGATGGAGAGCGCGTGGTTTACTGGATCTAGCAAAAAGATAGTTGAGGCGGTGCTAGGCTACCGTGATACTTTTGAGATCAAAAAACTGGCAGCTACTCTCCCTAGCGAGCTTTTGCCCACGCTCGATGCTGCGTATCTACGGGACCTAAGCGGGATCGCAGATATCCACAAAGAGTGGAGCAATAGTTTGACAGAACTCGAGGAGGAGTATATAAGAGAGAGACTCAAAGTAATTACGGGGACTATCGCACGTGAGGAGGGTGAGGGGGGTGGACGCAAGCTGGAGGAGTTGCAGAGGGAGTTTGCGGTACTTGGAAAGCGGTTGTCAAAACTACAATAATAGGGTTTTATCGACAATAGATGTTAAAATATACAGGATATGGGGGATATGACAAAGAAAATCGTGAAGAAGACAAAAAAATCAGCAAAACCAAGTAAAGGCGACAAGGTGGTTAGCCAAACTGTCGTTATGGCAGACGAACAGTCGGACCTAGGGATGCTCTCGGAGGGGCGCAAGAAAAAGGTTAGGGAGCTAGTGCTAAAAGGGATGAGCAGGGGATTTGTTACCCAAGAGGATATTTTGGTGCTTTTCCCAGACGCAGAGGAGTATGTTCCGGTAATCGACGATCTTTATGATGAGTTTTATCAAAAAGACATTGATGTTTTTGAGAATGTGTCCGACCATGAGGATGATGCGGACGACAGAGTTTCGACAGCTCTTGAGAGGGAGCTAGAAAAACTGGTATCACTGGACTCGCGCTCGATATCTGATCCTGTAAGGATGTATCTACGTGAGATCGGGCGGATTCCACTTTTAACGCGTGACCAGGAGATAGAGCTTGCACAAAAGGCAGAGACAGGTGATCTTAAGGCTAAGGAAAAACTGACTAGCTCTAACTTGAGACTGGTTGTCTCGATTGCCAAAAAGTATATCGGACGGGGGATGAGTTTCTTGGACCTTATCCAAGAGGGGAACAAGGGACTTATCCGAGCGGTCGAGAAATATGACTGGAAGAAGGGATTTAAGTTTAGTACTTATGCTAC
>CAYNKT010000029.1:0-3227 GCA_964397885.1 uncultured Pseudomonadales bacterium | reverse complement strand
CGAAAATGATTGCCGCACTCAAAGAACTTGCATCTGCATTATTTTTCACCCGAAAATCACCAAAACAGTTGTAAATGGGTCTGAGGGTATTCCACATAGGTGGGATGGAAGCCGTCTTTAAATTTGGTAAAGCCTTGCCATTTTTTGTACATGCGGGGGTAGCGTGGGTCGTAAATCCCGCCAAAGTCGTAGATGTCGCAAGTATTTTGAGCATAGAGCATGGAGGTCCAGGTGAGGAGGGTGGGGGCAAAGTGTTTGTATCCTTGTATAGTCGAAAAAGCCAAGTAGTAGGTGGCGACGCGATCGTTTTCTAGGACGAGAAGGGTGGAGTGAGGGACGTTACTTATGTAGGCGATGTGGAGCGAGCCGCTACCGGCATAGTTTTTGATAATGCTGCTAATAAAGCTGTATTCGTAGCCGTAGACATGCTTGCGTTTGCTCCACGACTCGCGGAGTCCGTAAAAATCGTCGAGACTGCTAGTACTTAGCTTGCTAAGGGGAGCGGACTTGATCTCAATTAGCTTTTTTTTGAGAGTAAGGTTGATGTTGTAGCGGGTTTTTTGATGAAATGACTTGAGCAAGAGATCTTGACTTAGCTCGAGGTCAACGAGGCTGGTTTTGCTTTGAGCAAATGGCTCGACAACGTGCCCTAGCTTGTTGGGATTGCCAAGTATTTGGGTACCTAGACCTGGTTCTATGTATAACCCCAGCGTCCTGTATTTTTTGCGAAAGTGGCGGAGACGCTCGAGATCGATTATTTTTGGTCTTTGATATTTGCTGGTAGCAACTGGCCCTAGTTTTTTGAGAAAGATTTGCTCACCAGGACTGCCTATTGTTTGCCAGCCAATGCCTTGCATTGCACCGGCATGCATTGGGGATTGATGGAGATCGAGCCGGGACTCGAACCTAGTAAGTAGATCGGACACGGAGATAAGTATAACCGATTAACTTTTGGTAGAAGATTTTTTGCTACGTGATTTGGTTTTGGCCTCGCTAATGAGGACTAGTTTTTCTTTGGCAAAAAAGAAAAGATAGAGGATCTCAAGAATCCCGGCAGTGTTAATCAGGAGGAGAGCGAGGTACCAGTATCGCTCGTCATTTCTCGCGGCTTTCCAGAGAGCAAGACCTTTCCAAAAAAGTGACCAGAGTGCGAGGAGTCCGATTCCGGCTCCAAACCACGGCTCGTTACCCCAAGACATCATAGAGTTATTCCAATTCATAATTTTCCTTTCTTTTGCTGTTATTAATACTAATATAGCAAATGTGGCTTATTTTGTGCTGATTAGCCTTTCCAAGATATCATTACATTGATATAATCACGGATGTTCATTAAAAGATCCTCCGCCTTCGCTATAGCTACGGACGGGCAGAGCCACTACCTTGTGAGTGTACTGTTCTAGTTATGAGGTATAGCTTGATGTTGGGAAGAGGTTTAAGATCCCCTGTAGCTCAGTCGGTAGAGCGCCTCTCTGTTAAAGAGGATGTCGCTGGTTCGAGTCCAGCCGGGGGAGCTTGATGTGCTAGTTTATAACTGTGGCGATGGATCAAGAAAAGAAAAGAATACTCGGTATCGAAATAGACCCGCAACTTGTCTATGAAGGCTTGTTGTGGCTCGGAGTTCTGGCAGGATTTGAAGGCTTGGTCTGGCTAGTCACCGGCAGTGCTGGTTTGGGTTGGAGAGTAGATGGGAATGTAGTGACTGATAGCTTGGCAAGTACTATAGCGGAAAAAGGTGGACAATTTGTTACCGTTGTTGGTTTGATAAATATGGCAATAAACGCGATAAATCGGAATAGAGTGATGAAATAGTAGTTGCAGAAGAATAGTGCTAAAATCCCGGATTGGTTCGAGTTACGAGGTGACTGGGGAGTACTTCGGTAAGCTCAGTGTAAACATCTGATTTATATTGGTGTGGTTAAGTTGCGTCTTTTGTTCTAAGTTTTTCTACTTAAGAAATTTGTTTACTTGCTTCTGATAAAACCAGTTTATAATAGATAAGTAAGTTTAATAAGGACATGGTTATGCAAAAAATACGGGATTTATTTACTGATTTGAGGGGAGCTTTGGGGGAATTTTTGAAGGAGGTTGAGCGTAAAAAATTGGGAGATATGGCAACTGAGGAGTGGACGGTAAAGGATGTTTTGGGACACATCACTTTTTGGCATCAATATTATGCGCAACAGTATGAGTCTTTGGCCCGTGGAGAGGATCCATATTACCATTTAAGTTTGGCTGGGAAAAATGAGGAGGGGAGAAAGAAAATGCAATGGGTGTCAAAAAAAGAACTGGTGCGTGAATTACTAAAAGCTAACGATAGTTTTGGTGTGAGTATTTTGGACAAGAAAGTACCGATGATGAGATATATGGCGAGGAGAACATATTCCACAGAAGAGTTTTTGGATGTTGTTATAAGTCATATTCAGAGACACACCAGGCAAGTGAGACGGGCTAAATCGAGGCAGGCGTGAGTTGACGTGTTTGAATTGTAACTCGGACTATTTTTGTTATACTTTGGATATATATTTATTTACAAATGGAGGTAAATGATATGACAAAATACGTGGATGGATTTGTATTGGTAGTCCCTAAAGCCAATACTGAAGAGTATAAGAAAATGGCTGAGGGTGGTCGCGATTTATGGATGAAACATGGTGCACTAGGATACTATGAATGTCGTGGTAATGACCTTGTTCCGCAAGAAATGGGCGGAGAAAAGGCACGTGCGTTCACGGAGATGGCTGGGGCAGGTGAGGGTGACACAGTTTGGTTTTCTTTTATCATATTTAAGTCCAAAGAACACCGCGATGAAGTTAACGCAAAGGTGATCGCAGAAATGAATGAACAAATGAAAGAGTACGAGGATATGAAGATGCCGTTTAACATGAATCAAATGGCTTATGGCGGCTTTATGGTAGAAGTTGAGGGGTGAGTATTTTGACTAACAAGGTTATCTCTGGTGGAGTGGTACATGAGGTTTCGGCTGACCTGAGACAGGCTTTGCTATCTGACGCACAAGCACTAGAGTTGTGGGAGGGGCTGACACCCCTAGCTCGAAACGAATGGATCTGTTGGGTCACCTTTGTCAAGAAAGAAGAGACAAGAAAAGACCATGTTAAGAGGGTAGTGAGTGAACTAAAGGAGGGGATACGCCGCCCGTGTTGCTTTCTGGGGTGTATCCACCGCACGGATAAGGCGATCAGCCCGTCGGTGCGAGGAATACTTAATAA
>CAYNKT010000028.1:0-7291 GCA_964397885.1 uncultured Pseudomonadales bacterium | reverse complement strand
CAGTAAAAGAAATAATTAACTCTGACCACCCAGTAAAGATAATTTTGCTAACCCCGCAGGGCCAGGTTTATAAGCAACAAGAGGCATACAAACTTGCCAAAGAAACTAATCTAATCTTGATTTGCGGTCACTACGAAGGATTTGACGAGCGAATTAGAGGACTTGTAGACCAAGAAATATCGATCGGAGACTATGTACTTACAGGAGGGGAACTAGCGGCGGGAGTAATGGTTGACTCGATCGTGCGCCTGCTCCCTGGGGTACTTGGTCACGATGACTCGCCGGTGGAAGAGTCTCACGCAGAAGGACTTCTTGAATATCCGCAGTATACCCGTCCAGAGGATTATGAGGGTAAAAAAGTGCCAGAAATATTGCTCTCGGGCGACCACGCACGGATTGCCAAGTGGCGGCGTCAAGAATCTATCAAAAGAACGAGTGAGCGAAGACCAGACCTTGCATGAAATTAATTTTGCGACCAAAATCCTGGATGCCTTTTTTGTTAACTACCCTATTGATAATTTATTTACTAAAAGATCTCCCGCACGCGGGTCACGATTATTTTGCGTCAGCAGCTAAGCAGTGGCACGAGAGCGGTAACTTGGGGTTGCCACAACCGATAGGCTATCTCAACGAGTTGATACTAACGCCTCGGGGATGGGTAAATGTGTTCCCACCGCTGCCCACGTTACTTATGATCCCCCTTACGTGGCTAGGCAGACGGGAGGTCGAGCTAGCGATCGTGGCTGGAGCTCTTTCGGCTCTAGCCATGTACAAGCTACTGATCGAGTACAAAATTACCAAGACCAAGGCTGCCTTGGTAACCTTGGTCTATGTGCTTGGCTCTCCCTGGCTTTACTTGATTAGCCAGGAGGGATCCTGGTACACGGCTCAACTATTGGCAGTCCTACTGGCACAACTAGCTCTCATATCCTACAAACGACAGTGGCATGTACTTACGGGAGCGTACCTAGGACTGGCACTTTCTACCCGGCTTAATTTGGGATTTGTACTGTCAGGACTCATCCTCCTAAGACATGTCTATAGGCGAGATTGGTCAAGGCTTTTGCAGACGGCAGCCGGCATGATACCGGGCGTCCTACTAGTCTTGTGGTGGAATTACTACCGCTTTGGGGATGTATTGACTACAGGCTATGACCTAATACCGGGAGTACTCAACGAGTCTTGGTATTCTCGGGGGATCATGAATGTCTCGTATATTTGGGACAATCTTGTGCGGTATATGTGGCAAAAGGATACTGGCGGAAGCGGACTTGGGATTATCTATGCCAATAGTTATCTACTGCTACTACCAGTTGCATGGGCAGGTAAGTACGCGCTACCTATAACGGCCGGGATATTACTTTTTGTAATTGATCTAGCACATGGCAACTGGGGGGTTGTTCAATTTGATTTTCGTTATCTGCATGACTCGATATGGCTACTACTAATCCCGCTTGCATTTTTCTCTAAGTGGAGATTGGGACTGTTTGCGATTTTGGCTACACTCTCGATCGCTGTTCACCTAAACCCTACTACGATGCAAAGCGGATTTTGACATACAATAGCAGGAGGGCGATCAGGGTAAGCACTATTAGTAAGATGTTAGAATTTTTCATTTGATTTTGGCTAGACCTTCGTCGATGGTCGCAAATTTGATACCCAGCTCCTGACTGGCTTTGGTGTTACTCATGCCAGCGTACTTGGCAAAAGGCTGCGGATTGGTCTTTAAGTACTTAGATAGACTACCCTCCTTGACGAGCTGGCGATCATATCCAAAGGCAGAGGCCACTTTTTGAGCGAGCGCATATGGCGAGAGAATGGAGCTACCAACAAAGTGATAGATACCTTGTGGCTTGAGCTCCTTAATCTTGTCAAGACCGAGGGCGATGTCATCTATCAAGGTAGGAGTAATGGTCGTGTCCGAAAACTGAGGATATAGATTACCAGACTCTAGTCCCATCAGGATTTTTTTGATTATGTCGGGCTTAAGCTCGTACGACTTGCGATACGGGTAACTAATACGGACAATAGTCGCACTAGCTCCGCTATTTTCGACTTCCTGCTCAGCCATGGCTTTGGTCTCTCCGTACCACCCGATTGGTGAACGAGGGGTGGTTTCGGTGTAGCCGCCTTCTGGAGGCCTTACTCCGTCAAAAACAAAGTCGGTACTAATGTGAACAAGATGAATATTATTCTTGCGACAAACCTCGGCGATATTGCGAGTTCCCTCGACATTGACCCTGTAGCAGATAGCAGTCTTGTCGCCCTGCTGCTTAAAGGCTTCGGCAGTATTTGTAAAGGCTGCGAGGTGAATAAGCGTGTCGGCGTGGTAGTTAGAGACAAACTTGGCTACACTACCACGACTCGTGATATCGACACCGGTTGTGAGGTCGGCGTTATGTACCTCATATTTACTGTCGTACATTTCGACAAAGCGGGAGCCCACAAGACCTGTTGCGCCAGTCATTAAAAGAGTTTGTTTGGTCATGTTTTCTGAGTAAGTTTTGTATATTCTTGGTAGTTCTCTATATAGTCTGCTCGGCTAGGATCGTAGTTAGTGGAGGTAACAGCGCAAATAACTACGTCGTCAGACAGATCCTTAAAATGATGCCAGACCATGTGGGGAACATAAATGGCGTTACTAAGACCTGTGAGAGTCACCTCTTGGAGACCATTCCCGTCGTCGACAACGGCAGTGGCGGAGCCCTGAACACAGATAAAAAGTTCGTCTTCGTCTTGCCTATGTGCATGAGAGCCGGTCAGCTTGTCCCCTACCCCACTTGTTATGAAATAAATGCGCTTTACCTCGAAGTCAATGTAGTCCTTGAGCTCGAGCGCCGTCATGAGAAAATTCTTAGTGGGAATGTTTTTGAGAGAAAATAATTTATATTTTGGCATACGGCTTAATGTTCATTGATACAAGCTATTTAATATGTTGATTAATCTCACTCATTCTTGCGCGGATTTTACTTACCCAGTCGGCGTTGTCTAGATACCACTCAACAGTTTCTTTGAGTCCTTGCTCAAATTTGTCCCGGGTATATACCGGCTGCCACCCGAGCGACAGAATACGGCTAGCGTCAATCGCGTATCTACGGTCGTGACCAGGTCTGTCCTCGACAAAGGTGATCAAGTCCTCACTCTTGCCGAGAATTTTGAGGATCATCTTGGTAATCTCTAGGTTGTTCCTCTCGTTGTCGACCCCGATGTTGTAGACTCCACCGACCTCACCTTTGTGGAGGAGAAGATCGAGGGCCGAGGAGTGGTCTAGCGCGTGGATCCAGTCGCGGACATTCTTGCCGTCGCCGTAGATAGGTACACTCTGCCCTTCCATAGCCTTAAATATAAAGAAGGGAATGAGCTTTTCGGGGAATTGGTAGGGGCCGTAGTTGTTGCTGCAGTGAGTGACTATGACCGGAGTTTTGTGCGTCACGTAGTAGGCGTGACACATCAGGTCGCCGCCGGCTTTGGCTGCGGCGTAGGGCATGTTGGGCATAATGGGAGTGTCCTCAGTAAACTTGCGATCTTCGTCGAGCCCGAGAGCACCGTAGACTTCGTCGGTACTCACATTGACCATCCTTTCGAGACTGTTGGCGCGGGTTGCGTCAAGAAGCATTTGCACGCCTAGACTGTTTGTCAAAACAAAATCCTTGATCCCGCCATGAATACTACGATCGACATGGGTCTCGGCGGCAAAGTTAATGAGGTGGGTTATTTGATATTTACTCATTACTTCGTTAAGCCTTGCTAAGTCGGTGATGTCTCCTTGCTCAAAGTGGTAGTGGGGGTTATCCACGATACTAGCTAAGTTATCGAGATTGCCGGCATAGGTGAGCTTGTCGTAGTTAATGATTTCGTAGTCAGGATACTTCTCGAGCATGTAATGAATAAAGTTGCTCCCGATAAACCCTGCCCCACCAGCTACCATTAACTTCATAATTTGCTCCTATCTTTGATTACTCGTTTTTTCGTAATTTTTTCTAGTATACGACGAACTAAGTATAACCCAAGTATCATACCAAGTGTTAACCCAGATGTCAGACCGAGACTTAAGTTAATTTTGCCGATAACTGACGAGGCTCCCGCCAAAAAACTGGGAGTAAGCGAAATATCTGCGAGGGAGAGCCCAACTCCAAGGACAGTCACCAAGATGAGCATAAAGGGCAGATAGTGCCGATCCTCTCTGGAAATCATCATGCTGCTGCCGGTTACCACAATGCCATAAATAATAAGAACGACACTCCACCAAGGGTAAACACCCCAGCCCAAGTCAAGCAGGTACCCGAGTAGTAGCAGTACGCTAATCCCGGTTATAAAGGGGGCGATGCCGATCGCAAAGCCACGAAAAGGGCCGGAGTGTGCGGTTTCGACAGAGCCTAGAGTCCGCTCAGCCGTGTTACCAAAGCCGCTACTTGGGATAAGCGTAATTTGTCCGGTTCTAACTAGCAAGATCTCGGCGACGATCCAGTGGGATAGTTCGTGGAGGATTGTCCCTGGTAAGACAAAAATAGAGTAAACGGCGAGGCCGGCCTGGGGAGAGTTAAATAGCAAAAGCCCGGTTGCCTGTAGCTCGTAGAGCAAGCGACGCCGCATGGATGCGAGCACAAAGATAAAGAAGGCAAACAAAACTAACTCAAAAGTAAGAGTCACTTTAGAGACCGAAGTTTTTTACCTGTGTTTGATTTTTGATCTCGGCGTACCAAGCGAGGAAGGCATCTCTCAACTTGCTTTCTTTGAGGGTGCTACCAATCGTGTCGTGAGTCTCTTCGATAGTTTTGTCCTGGTAAAGAGTGTCTTTGTTGTCGTTAAATTCTTTGGTAATCTCTTCTTCGCTGACACTGACTTTGTCTGCGAGGATGGTCTCGATCGCCAGCTGAGTACGCACTTGCTTTTCGAGATCGGTTCTTGTTAAGCCACGCTGTTTGAGAGCCTCTTCGAGACCACCAACTGACTCAAACTGCTTTTCGAGGGAGGCTAGTTGTTCGTCGATTTTGCCCTGATCGATTGTGATCCCAGATTTGCTAATCGCGTTATCAAGAATTTGCTCGTTGAGCATGTCGTCGAGAGTCTGAGCACCGTAACTTGTTTCCATGCGCGACCAAAGAGCAAAGCGGGTAATAGGCTTGCCTTCGACGACGACTGGGACTAGCCATGGGCCAAATTTGTAGGTTAGGAGGGCTATCGCAATAGTAACCAAAAGGACGGTCATAAAGCGAGAATTCAATTTTTTGGGTGATTTTTGCATAATACCTGGCATTGTTTGATTCTCCATAACTGTGGGCTCAGAGGCTGGTTTCATAGCTTTAGATACTTTTGCGGATTTGACAGTTTTTTTGGTTTTTTTGGCGGCCATAATACTCCTAGAAATAATTTTTTAATTTCGACTAAGTCAGTATAGCATAAGAGATAATCCAGAGGAATGTGCCCACTACGGAGTGAGAAAGCATGATGGCAGGGAGGTTGCGAAACTTGAGAAAATTGTCTGCCCAGATGATCCCTAAGTATGCGGTTGTAACAACTAGCATCCAGTTACCAAGGGGGATATGCATGAGGGCAAAAAATGAAGCGGAGAAGAGAATAAGAAAGTATTTGTTCGAGGTAATTAACTCGAGGCGAGGCAAGTAAAAGGCGCGGAAAATAATTTCTTGGAGAGGGACCGAGATGAGAGTGTAACCCAGTACGGCTGCCCAGAGAGGTAGGTGCGCTTGCTCTTTGACGAGAGCGGGGATCATGAGAACGGAGGGCTCGAGCTGGCTCACGGTCAAGGTAAATATCATGACCACGAGACTAGGAGCAATGAGAGCGAGGGAGGCGGGCCAAGTGTTAACAAAAGTAAGACCCATGGCGGCTCTACTGAGCCGACTTGTGCGGACTAAAAGTAAAATATAGGTCAGGCTCAGCAGCATGACCAAGTGGCGCAAGTGGACGATCACCGGGAATACCTTGACGAGAAAAAGCGGCAGGACAAAAAGGAGCGTGATCTCGGCAGCGAGACCATGATGGGTAGAGGCAACGGTGATGGCAGCTTTTTTAATCTGATCGCGCATGAGGATAATTATAACCTGTTATGAGCCCTGCAACTATTCTAGATGAGTGATGTCGTTGTGAACGTCGAGGCGATAGCTGGACTCGGTTTTGACGAGAATGGAAACGGCGGTGTTTTTGTACCCTACATACCCGTCGCGAATTGACTTAAACTCAAAATGCTCCATGATGCGGTTAATGGTGCCTCCGTGCGAAACTACAATGACAGTGCCAGCCGGGTGAGATTTTTCGACTCTGCCAAAAAACTTTTGGACTCGCAAGGCGTGATCGTGGAGAGTTTCGCAACCACCAACAGTAAAATGTAGCTCTCCTCTTTCTCTTGCTAATTGCCGGTCTTGCCACATTTTTTCTTTAGCCTCGTCTTTTTTGACCTCCCACTGCCAGCCCTCAAAGATACCTAGGTAATCTTCGCGTAGGTCAGGCACTGGAATGGGCTTGAGCTTGTGATGCGAGGCAATATGAACGGCTGTCGTGAAGGCACGGGAGTGATCGGAGCTGTAGACCGCGGCAGGGTTTTCGGACTTGAGGCGACCTGCGACTTTTTGAGCTTGCTCTCGTCCAGCCTCGTTGAGCGGAATATCTAACCATCCTTGCAGGCGTCGATCTACGTTGTATTTGGTCTCGGCGTGGCGAACAATAATAATTTTGTCAGGCATATCTTTTGATAGCAGATTCACTAATACTGACATGATCAGCGTTCTCGACTACGTATTTGACAGAGGAGAGAAGCTTGTTCATTTTAGGTATTTTTTGTTTTTAAGTTTTTTTGGCAAGTAACTAGCATCATCATACATATTGTATCCCTTGCCGTATTCGAGATCTTTCATGAGCTTGGTTGGGGCGTTTCTGATTTTGAGTGGGATCTCTAGGTTGCCAAACTCTTTGACATCGGCTAGGGCGGCAAAAAAAGCGTCGTTGACTGCCCTACTCTTTTTGCATTGACATAGGTAAACAACGCCGTGAGCAAGGTTGAGCTGGCACTCGGGATAGCCGATCGTCTCGACAGCCCGAAAGACGGCGTTAGCCACAACTAATGCGGTAGGCACTGCTACTCCGATATCCTCGGAGGCAAATATTACCATCCGGCGGGCGATAAAGATAGGATCTTCGCCCGAGGCTACCATACGGGCAAGATAGTAAAGTGCAGCGTCAGCTTGCCAGGCTCGCATGGACTTGATAAAAGCAGAGATAGTGTCGTAGTGTTCGTCACCAGCCTGGTCGTAGCGTAAATATGGTGACTGTAGTG
>CAYNKT010000027.1:219-7319 GCA_964397885.1 uncultured Pseudomonadales bacterium | reverse complement strand
TGCGGGTATAGTTCAGTGGTAGAACGGCTGCTTGCCAAGTAGCAGATACGGGTCCGATTCCCGTTACCCGCTCCAAGTTAACGAGGGATTAACGGGAGAAGATGGGGAGGCGGCTTATCTGATAGGCGCTAGTGTCAAAGAGGAAAACGGCGGGGGAGTCTTCGAGTAGGAAACGCTGGAAATCTTGGTAGATCTCTTTCCTGAGCTTGCGGTCACTGGTGCGACGACCGTCCTCTAGGAGCTTGTCGACCTTGAGGTTAGCGTAGTGAGTAAAGTTGCCAGGCTGAGTAGAATGCCAGATAGTGTATTGATCGGGATCGGTGGGTGGGGTGTAGTCGGCAAGGAGAGCCTGATAGTCGCTTGTGACTGTGGTCACTACCTTGACGTTGACGAGCACCCCTAATACACGCCTCCAGTCACTAGCTATCTGTTCGGCGATATCGAGGTATTGAAGAGTGGTTTTGAGCTCAATTGTCACAGCGGTATTTTCGAGGTCTTGCGCAAAAATGGTTTTGGCTTTGTCTGGATCATAGGCGTAGTCTTTGACAAGATCGTTATATGCCCAAGAGGAGCTTGCGATGGGTGAGAGAGTGCGGCTATGGCCGAATGCCTTGTCCTCGATTGCATAGGCTAGGCCTTGCCTGGCTGACTTGCTAGTGAGGAGCGAGTCGTTGTTGTTAAAGAAAATAACGGCGATCTTGCTAAGCCCTGCGGCGTCAGCTACCTCTATTCTTGGGTCGGAGGTAATATCACTAGGTACGTATGAGATATTGTCCAACTTGTCGATCTCCCCTAGCTTGAAGGCAGTTAGCGCCGATGTCTCGGTGGGATAAAATTTGTAGGAGATTTTTTCTTTGGGGGAAACAAGCGTTATACTCTGGAGAACGCCAGAGTAGATCACAGATCCTGCGAGCTTGTAGCGACCGGTGCCGTAGCGACCGTTTTTGAGAATGGGCCGACTCACGGCATAAAAGAAGGGTGAGAATGGTTCTTTGAGGCGAAAAGTGACGGTGCTCTCTGATTTTTGGATTTCGACGTCCCGAAAGTTGTAGCTAATGTCATCGCCTAGCACTGGATCACCATTATCCCATTTGAGATTAGGATCTAGGTGAAAAACATAGGTTTTTTCGTTGTCTAGTACCTCCCATTTTGCGGCTAAGCCTGGCTCTGGATTGCCTTCATGGCTAATCCCGACTAGTCCTTGGGATAGTTGTGACTGAATGGAGGTAGGGAGAGTCTCTGGGGTAAACTTGCCGACTATCCCTACGCGAATGTGAGTGCGAGGCGCTGGGACAACCCGGATCAAGGCAACGGTAATTAGCGAGAGCACGACCACGGCTGCAATGACACGGTAAATAAGGGTGTGGTGCCTCTTGAAAAACTCGGTAGTAAGCCAGTAGAACTTACGTAAACTTTTCATGATTAAACTAAAGAGTTAAAGAATGCGACAACAACAAAAATGATCGAGGTAACGATCGTGAGGTAAAAAAGAGATTTTTCGGCACCTCTTTTGGTATGAAAATTGCCTGATCCACCAAAAGCTCCGCCAAGACCCTGACCTTTGGCCTGAAGGATTATAGCTGTAATAAGAACCAGCCCAAGAGTTATTTGTAAGACATTTAGCAGCATAGTTACTCCGAGTGTAGTAGTGATGAGATGATACCGTAAGTAAGCGAAATTGTTAAGCTGGATAACACGAGGGTCCAGAAAAGAGAAAGATGTCCAGGGGGAAGCGCGATAATGTTACTGGTGTATCCACCAAAATCATATCCAGAAATGGTAACACCGGTGTAGAGAACGTCAAAAATGTAGAGAACGAGGACGTTGCTCACCCAGCGGAAAAGGCCAAGAGTCAAGAGATTAATCGGGAGGAGGAGGAGCTTAATTAGGGGAGCGACAAATGCGTTAAGAATGATAAAAATAACCGAAGCAAGAAGGTACGCTTGCCATGAGGGGCCCACCTGGAATCCTTGGATAAGGTAGCTTGTCGTAAGCAAGGCGAGGGAGGTAGAGAAAATGTTGACAATGAGCTTTTTCATGAGCTCTAGTATAGCAGATTTAGGGACGATTGTGCCTAGTAATCAATCTAACTAGGAGGACTAGGAATAGGAGCACGACTGCTGACGCTGCCATGATTATAAGATTGCGTAACTCAAACCTCCGGTCAAAAACACCACTAACAACTCCCCTCTCGATCGTGGAACTGGCGTAGGGAGGTAGGTATGCCACCAGGTCGTTACTGAGCGCGACTTTGCCGGTATTAATGATTTTTTTGTGCCCGTTTTCTTCGACTATGTCGTACGACTCCTTAAACTCTGGAATAACCTCGGGAATGGTGACCTTGATGGTTTTATCAGCGGGAGAGGTTTTGTAAGCGCCTGCTGGGTGAGGATACTGCGACTCTTGCCCGTGAATGACAAAAGTTATGTGGCTGTAGTCTAGTTTGTGAAAATAGTCTATGCCGCCGGTAGTGTTGCCCCAAGTAGGATCAACCTGGCGCCATACACCTGTTTTGGAGTCATAGTACTCTGGCCAGGCGTGAAGGACATCGTACTCCCCTCCAAGGGGCTTGAGCGTGGGGTTTTGGGTAACTGCGTAACCATCGACTTCGCGGGCAGGGATCTTACTTGCCCGGGCAAGCGCTACAAAAGAATCGGTAAACTCGGTGCAGATCGCGGCGGTAGGGTCACTGAGGGCGCGTACTGCTCCTAGCCGCTCGGCTCCTGCCTCGACCCTGGTATAGTTGTAACTAAAATTGTCGACGAGATAATTGTAGATGTTTTGAGGTGTCGTGAGCTTGCTCGCAAGAGAGACTACAACTGGATCTTGTGTCTCCCAAAACTTATCCTCCTTTGTGATCATGGTGTTTCGTGCGACTCGCTTATATATGGGAGTTGGAGATACCTCGATGTACATGACTGCGTGAATGTTTTGGTTTTCCTGGGACTTGAGGGGGTAGATGGCTAGCCAGTTGCCGTCTTTGTCAAGGCGGATCTCTTTGGGCTCGGGTACTAGACTGTCGAGCATGACCCTTTGATAAGAAGTGTCGGGGGGGAGGGCGATCTCGGTGTCGGCAGATTGAAGGGTAGGATTTTTGATCTTGTAGTCAAGCTCGACCTGGTAGACCTGAGACTTGCCAAAGAGGAGTGCTAGACTCTCGGAGGCGAAACCGATGTATTCGTAGGTAACCTGGTCGCCAGTATATGAAACATGCGTAGGCTCGGGGGCTAGAACACTGGGAGTGCCAAAGGAACTTGGTACAACAACCCTCCTAACATAGTTTTTGGCTTCGTTGGCTCTAGAAAGCCTGGGGACATTGATCTCGCGAATTTGACCGGAGCTTTCGACGATGTCCCTAGTTGTGTACATAATCGTGAAATTAATGCTTTTGCCTTGGCCTACCACCGGATCGAGGACAGCTACTTTGATGGTTGTGGTGTTGTCGTTAAGGGTGACCTCGGTTTGTAGTTTGGTATCCCCGCTTCTTGCTTGAACGTCTTGTAGCTCCTTGCCCCCTACCTGGATCACGTACTCGGTGGTGTAGATGTGAGCAAGATTATTAATTAGCTCAATCTGGTGAGTGACCCTAGTTAGCCCCGATACCTCTACTTGGTAAGTTGAGTCAAAGTTGGTCGTAAATTCGGTGGCGGCGGAAACAGGAATCGTGAATAGCGAATAGTGAATGGTGAAAAGAAAGATTAAAACTAGGTATTTGAGTATTTTCATAATGGTATTGACATGATAGCAAATTTTGGGTTATATTAGGTTTTAGGTATTAGCCATTAAGTATTAAGCATAAAACAAGGAGTAGGATGCCAGTAACATTGTACAGGAGACAGAAGCAGATAATCGATTTTATCGATCAATACATCCAAAAGTTTGGTACCTCCCCTACCCTTCAGGAGATCGCCGATGCACTCGGCGTGTCGTCCCTGGCTACAGTTCACGAGCATTTACAGTCCTTGACTAAAAAAGGTGTGATCAGGCGGTATGAGGGTGCGGTACGAGGAATCGAGCTAATCGACAACGCGATAGGAAACGTGGTAGATGGGATCGAGTTACCAATACTTGGGTTTATCGCAGCTGGATCGCCGATTGAGCCGATCACAGACCCTAATGCTAGCATCAAGGTATCGTCTACGATGTTGTCTGGTAAAAAGCGATCCTTTGTCCTACAAGTCAAGGGTGACTCGATGATCGAAGAAGGGATTTTGGATGGAGATTTTGTGGTAATTGAGCAGCAAGACAGTGTACGAGACGGTGATATTGTAGTGGCTCTCCTAGACAATGGACTCGCAACCCTCAAAAAACTTTTTCGTGAAGCAACTCGCGTCCGACTAGAGCCGGCAAACTCTGCGATGAGGCCGATTTACGCCAAAAATGTCACTGTGCAGGGAAAGGTGGTAGGACTAGTCCGCAGATTTGGGATGTGAGAAGGAGGCGGCTTTTTTGAGTTTGTGGTGAATATACCAGGCGACTGTGAGCATGCCGGCAACAAGGATAGCTGTGTCAAATTTGTGAAAATAAGCACCAAGAGTATCCCAGTTTTCACCAAGTAAATAGCCAATATATCCCAAGATGTAAGTCCAGATAAAGGTGCCAACAGCAGCGTAGGTCACAAAAGATTTGAGGTCCATTTTGGCAATACCAGCGGGGAGAGAAATAAAAGTACGGATAACTGGTAGGAGACGGGAGAAAAAGGTGATCGCGCTCCCATGTTTGTCAAACCAGACCATGGCATGGTCGAGCTCGTACTCGTGGACCAAGAAGTATTTGCCGTATTTGCGGATGACGAGCCTAACAAGTGTCTCTCCGCCAAAATAACCAAGAGCATAGGCGAGAAGAGAACCTATAACTCCACCAACTGTGCCGGCAATCGCTATACCTAGTAAGGTAAACTGACCTTGAGATACGAGAAAGCCAGAGAACGGCATAATGATCTCGGAAGGCAGAGGGATACAGGCAGACTCGATAGCCATAGCGAGGGCGATCCCTGCGTAACCCAAACTAGAGATAATCCAGATCGCAAAGTCGGCAAGTGGGGCAATAATAGTTTCGAGCATGTCAGTTAGTATAACGTATAACGTATAATGAATAAAGTATGAAAATGGGAAAGTTGTATGTGATTGGGACGCCAATCGGAAATCTGCAAGATATCACCCTGAGGGCTCTTGCGACTCTCGACAAAATAGAGGTTTTGGTGTGTGAGGACTCGAGAGTAGCGTCAAGACTTATAAATAAATATATCGAGCTAGGGTATATAACTAACAAGCCAAGATACCTGGCATACAACGAGTTCAACGAGAACGTGGTGTGGGAGGAGGTAGTCGCGCTAGTTGCAGCGGGCAAGAGCGTCGGACTAGTGTCTGACGCGGGGATGCCGGCTATATCGGACCCTGGATACCGAGCGATTAGAGGATGCCTAGATCAAGGCCTGGAAGTAGAGATAATCCCCGGAGTGAGCGCACTTACGACGGCTTTGACGTGGTCGGGGATCGGAGGCGAGGTAACTCTTTACCAAGGATTTTTGCCCAAAGGGAGCGGCAAGGCCAAAGAATATCTTGAGGCAGGACGCGAACTCGGGACCAGGCTACGCTCGGCTCGACTTGTACTATATGTGTCTCCTCACCGCATCGCACGCGATTTAACACTTGCGTCCGAGGTACTTGGCGGGGAGGCTAGAGTGGTGGTACTACGGGAGATGACCAAGGCTTTTGAGGAGCGAGTTGAGGGATCTGTGACGGAGCTGCTTGAAAAGTATCAAACACATAAACCAAAAGGCGAGATAGTGGTTGTTATAGCAGTGAATGGCCGGTCATCGAAGACGGTTGTTTGAGACCCATGAGTTTGAGAATGGTGGGGGCAATGTCACCTAGGACACCACGTCTAATCCGCATGCGCTTACCTACGTAGTTTGGACTAATAACATAGAGAGGAACGGGGAAACTGCTGTGCTCGGTGTCGACTCCGCCTGACTTGAGGTTGATTAGTTCTTCGGCGTTACCGTGATCGGCAGTTATTAAGAGAGTGAGGTTGTCGTGATGAGACACCTCCTGATAGATGCGTTTGATCCAGGAGTCGACAAACTGGCAAGCCTTTACAGTCGCCTCGTAGACGCCGGTATGGGCAACCATATCTGGATTGGCGTAGTTGATGACGATAAGGTCATAGAGGTCACTTTTGATAGCGCTAAGCAGTCTAACAGTCTGTTCTTCGCCGCTCATCTCGGGCATAAGATCATAGGTAGCTACTCTAGGACTAGAGGTGATTTTAACGTCTTCGCCGGGGAATGGCAGCTCCCTTTGACCGTTGAAATAATAAGTGACAAACCGTTCTTTTTCGGACTCGGAGAGTTTGAGTTGACGCCTGCCCTCGAGTGCGATAACACGGGAGAGAGGCATCTCGACAAATTCGGGCGGGAACGCGATCTCTACTGGGAGATTTTTGGCGTACTCGGTCATGGTGACAAAGCAGAGATTATCTAGTAAACGGCTACGTTCCACAACCTGAGAGCCGGCGACCTCTTGGTGGGGACTGAGGTGCGACTTGTTGTACTTGACGGCGTATGGATCAAAGGACTCCTCGATTTTTCTAATCTGATCATCAGACAAAACGAAGGCTTTGGTCAACTGGCGGGGACGATCGATGCGGTAGTTAAAGAAAACGACAGCATCGTTATCGCCGATTCGCTCCCCTCCCCCTAGAATAATGGGTCTCACAAACTCATCGGTTTCTTGCTTGGCATGCCTAGCGCCGATAGTAGCCAGGAGATCTTCTGTTTGCTCGCCTGTACCGAGAACAAGGGCGTCGTAGGCAACTTGGGTACGCTCGTAGCGACGGTCACGATCCATGGCGTAGTATCTACCTAGTACCGTTGCGATCTTGCCAATGCCGATGGCTTTAATTTCGCTTATTACTTCACTTAGGTAGCCAGTCGAAGAGGTGGGGGGAGAGTCTCGGCCATCGGTAACGAGATGAAGGTAAACCTCTGGTATCGCCTGTTCCTTGGCGAGACGCATGAGAGCGTAGAGGTGATCGTTGCTACTATGAACGCCGCCTTGGCCGATGAGACCCAAAAAGTGGAGGTGAGACTCATGCTT
>CAYNKT010000027.1:0-209 GCA_964397885.1 uncultured Pseudomonadales bacterium | reverse complement strand
GTAGATCTTGATAGACGATACGGCCGGCGCCGATATTGAGATGACCGGTCTCGGTGTTGCCGGCCTCGCCTTTGGGAAGTCCTACCGCCTCACCAGAGGCTGCTAGCTCGGTGTGCGGGAACGAATGCCAAAGCGAGTCCATGGTCGGAGTACTGGCGTTACGAATCGCATTACCTGGGTAATCAGGGCCGAGACCCCAACCATCGAGG
>CAYNKT010000026.1:0-7706 GCA_964397885.1 uncultured Pseudomonadales bacterium | reverse complement strand
TGGTGGCGGGGGAGACACCAAGGTTGTATTTTTTGTCCATGGTGTCACTACCAACAGGCATACCGGTCGAGGTGTATTCTTCGACAATGGCTTTGATGATGGCTATTTGTCTTTGGCTAAGTGGTTTCATTAGCACTATGGTACGACGAGTGCTAGAACAAGTCAATACTTATTTATATTTTGAGTACTTCGGTGAAGGCCTCTTGAGGGACACTGACTGACCCAAGCATTTTCATCTTTTTCTTACCCTTTTTCTGTTTCTCTAGTAACTTGCGATTGCGGGTCATGTCGCCACCGTGTAGTTTGGCGGTTACGTCTTTGCGATATGCTTTGACGGTGCTACGTGCGATGATTTTGCCACCAATTGCTGCCTGGATTGCTAGTTCGATCTGACTCCTAGGAATGACGTCTTTGAGTTTGTCTACCAGTAGTCTCCCCTTGGCTTCGGCGCCGCCCCTTGGGCAAACAAACGAAAGGGCCTCGGCAGGGTCGCCGTTTAATAAAATATCTACTTTGACGGCATCGATCTCCTGATAACCTGCGTGCTCGTACCTGACCGAGGCATAGCCACTACTCACAGATTTGAGTTTGTCATAAAAATTGGTAATTAGCTCTGCCAGGGGCATCAAGTACTCGAGTTTGGCTTTGCCCTCCGAGGGGTATGTCATATCAACAAACTCACCTCGTTTGTTTTGGGCTAGATCCATGAGGTTGCCAACGTAGGTCTCGGGAGTGTACATGGTGAGAGCGACGACCGGTTCTTCTATTTGGTGGATTTTTTCGGGAGATGGCCAGTCGGCGGGAGAGCTAACCTCGATATCATCCCCATTTTTGAGTTTGAGACGATAAGGGACTGAGGGACTAGTATTGACCACACTAATCTCAAACTCACGACTCAACCGCTCTGCGACGATCTCGGCGTGAAGAATACCCAGAAATCCGACACGAAAGCCGTGACCGAGGGCAGGAGAAGAGGCGGGATGGAAAGTGAGGGCGGCATCGTTAAGGGCTAGTTTGTCGAGAGCCTCGACAAGATCACGGTAGTCGCTGGCATCTGCAGGATACAAGTCCATAAAAACCATGGGCTGGGGGCGGTCGTAGCCTTCGATTGGAATAATCTTGGCACCTATTGTCGTGAGCGTATCGCCGACGGTAACATCACGGATGTTTTTGTGACCGGTTGCGATGTAACCTACCTCTCCTGTATGGATGGTCTCGGAGGGCATCATGAGGGGGGTAAAGAAGCCTATTTCGAGCGGATCTATCTCTTCGGCTGTTGCGTGAAGGTAAAGCTTGTGTTTGTTGCCAGAATTGATCTCGCCCTCCTCTACTCTAATAAACGCAATTACTCCCATGTGGGTGTGAAAGGTAGAGTTAAAGACGAGGGCACGGAGAGCTTGGTTATTGGTAGGTGCAGTAGCCCCGATGTTCGTCGGGGTACCGTTAGTATTTTGATGGAGGGCAGGAGCGGGGATACGAGCGACAATCGCATCGAGGAGAGCGACCACTCCTTCTCCAGTTTTTGCAGAAACAAAAACAATTTCGTCACGGGAAAAACCAAGGGTCTCGACTAGTTCGCGGGCGACCCTCTCTGGTTCGGCAGAGTCGAGATCGATTTTGTTGACAGCGGGAATAATGTGAAGACCTGCCTCTTGCGCTTTGTCATAGTTAGCGAGAGTTTGGGCTTGGATACCCCGGCTCGCATCAACTACAAGGATCGCACCTTCACAGGCTTGGAGGGCGCGGCTAACCTCGTAGCTAAAGTCCACATGGCCGGGAGTGTCGATCAAGTTTAGAACGTACGGTTCTGAACTTGAAATTTTTAATTTATATTTATTATTGAGTATTTGAGGGGTATAGGTCATGCGGACAGGGGCGAGCTTGATGGTGATGCCCCTCTCCTGCTCGATGGGGTTACTGTCCATGAGACGGGCGGTGCCACCCATTTTTACCGTCTTGGTTTCTTCGAGCAAGCGATCTGTCAAGGTAGTTTTGCCGTGATCGATGTGAGCGATAATGGAAAAGTTACGAATGTTATTCATACACAATTTTCAGACAGTCAGAAAAAAATAATCTTACTGCTTATTATACCGGAGTTTCGGAGGTGTCGAGTGTTTCGCGAGTAAGACCTAGCGCCTTTTGCCAGTTGCCGATCTTTTTGCCGAGTCTCACAAACACTGCTAGCTCCCTAATCTCAAAGAGGTAAGAGAGGGCTAGATATACTGCGAGGCCTATTGTACCTACAGTAATGGTGAGAAAAATTAGAGGTACAGTTCTTGTTGTATCAAAGATAAGTTGATCGAGAACTCGGAGCGGGACCCAGAGAGAGACGGCGGTAATAATGGTAACGATAAGCATCTTAAAGAATGGCCCAGCAATATGACTGAGGGAAAACTGGGCAAGTTTGTAGAGGGCGCAGATCAATACAAAGGTTTCAACGATCGAGGCGATGGTTACGGCGATTGCCATGCCCACGACCCCTGACTTAATAACAAAGAGGAAGTAGTAACTCAAACAAATATTAATTATCGTCGAGAGAAGGCTGATCACAAAGGGAGTGGTGGTGTTGTGAAGAGCGTAGAAAACACGGACCATAATGTGAGTGAGTGAACGGGCAGCGATACTGACGGCGAGAATGGCTACTAGCTTGCCAGTTGTGACTGTTTCTGCCCAAGGGAAAGAGTCGGCTCCATAAGCCAAACGGACGAGTGGGATTCTAAGCACTAGAACGATCGCGCTTGCGGGGAGGGCGAGATAGAGCATCTCCAAAATGGTGTTGTTGACGATCGCGGCGAGTCCTTTGATGTCATTCTCTCCTGATTCTCGGGAGAAAAAAGGGAGAGATGCCTGACCGATCGGGATACCGATCAGTCGAACGGGGAGACCGGAGAGCTGTTGAGCAATAGACATGAGTGTAACGGTGCCTGAGGAGAGCCAAGATGAAAAGGTGATGATGGCGGTTGACTCTATTTGGATAAGCGAGAGAGTGAGCATGCGGGGGACCATGAGCCTACCCATCTCTTTGACCGCTGCACTCTGGCGATGCAGGGTGAGGCTATGGCGAAAACCAAGCCGATGAGCTAGGGGAATTTGAGCGACAAGGTGCATAAGGGCGCCGAGAACCACACCAAAGGCGGCTCCATAAATACCTATCGATTTGCCAAGAATGACGATGCCAAAAATAATACCGAGGTTGTACAAAACTGGAGAAAGTGCAGGGATCAAAAAACGCTTGTGACTCTGGATAATCCCCGTCAGAAATGAGGAAAAGCCAAAAAATATCTGTGCTGCCGCCATGATGCGAGTTAGATTAGCCATGAGATCCAGTTGAGAGGGAGTAAAGCCGCCGGCAATGAGACCGCTGAGGGGACGCGCAAAAATAAAGATGAGAGCGGAGAGTGCGATCATAAAGCCCATTACCGTGTTAATCATGGCTGAGGCGATACGACTGCTCTCATTTTGGTCCCCGATGTGTTTGCTAAAAACGGGAATAAAGGCCGAGGAGAGTGCGCCGACGATAATTATCTGAAAAATCATGTCTGGAAGTCTGAAAGCAGCCCAAAACACGTCGACGACTTCTTTGTCAGCAAAAAAATACTGAATTAAGAGACGCGAGCGGATCACCCCAAGGATAGCTGAGAACAAGGTGGCACCCATAATGACGAGCGCCGCGGAGAGGATGGAGCTACTTTCTTTTTCCAGCAGGTTTTTGCCATTTTGCATAAAACGCTTGAACATGCCTTTAGTGTAATGTGTAAAGTGAAAAGTGAAAAGTGACAAAATGCATCCGCACTTGTATAATCTCCTGCATATGCCAATAACAAAGAGTGCACTAAAAAAGCAAAGAGTCGATAAAAAACGGACTTCTGTCAACATGCCGATAAAGGGCAAGGTTAGGTCATCCGTAAAAAAACTAGGGGTTACGCCTAGCAAAGAAGGTCTTGTAACGCTTTATTCTAACCTGGACAAAGCAGTCAGAAAAAACTTGCTCCCTAAAAACCGAGCGGCTAGGCTCAAATCTAGATTCTCCAGGCTTACAAAAGCTGCAAAATAACAAACCCGTTGCATCTCCCAATTTTTTGATAAGATGGTTGTATGAGACTGCCCGCATTTTTTGGTCACAAGAATTCTGTTAATCTGCTTCCTAAGGACGCTTTTGAGTCAAGTACCTTTGGGGTGGTACTGGAGTGGGCGCTTGCATTTGGCAAGTGGGTAGTTATCTTGACTCAACTGGTTGTGATGGGGGCATTTTTGTGGAGATTTGGGCTAGATAGAAAACTTACTGATTTACGAAAAGAAATAGCTCAACAGGTTGCGGTCGTGTCGTCGTACTCACAGATGGAAGAGGATTTTTTACTTTTGCAAAAACGAGTAAAACTGGCTGAACAAGTACTTGGGAATCAAAAGGCGATCGAGGTACTACTAGACACTGTTGCTAACAGTACCCCAAGCGATGTTTGGTATGAGAGCATCGCACTTTCTCCTACCGGAGTTTCGCTGGCGGCGAACTCTAGTTCGCTCCCAGGATTTGGGCTGTTATTGTCTAGCTTGCAGCGCAATCCGCTATTTACCTCGGTTAGTATTGGCAAAATTCAGGATGGGGCGAGCGGGGCAAGCTTGTCATTTGACATATCGCTCGCAACCGGAGGAGACAAATAATGAGCGAGAGTAAACAGACACTAGCGAGTAGATACAAGCACTATGCGCTTGATATTAAGCGGTATTACAGGATACCGGCGGTGCAAAAAAGCCTTTCGCTAGTTTTGTCGTTGTTTATTACGGCTTTTTTTATCATCGCTGCGATTAGACCAACATTTATAACCATTGCCTCTCTCCAAAAGTCGATTGTTGAATCTGAAAAAGTTTTGACGCAACTTAATACAAAGGTGCGATCACTAGAACAGGCACAGCGTTTGTGGGAAGAGAACATGGGAAAGATAGCCTACGTTGACAGCAGTATCCCAACGACCAAAGCTGATTATGATTCGTACATTAAGACCATTGAGATTATTGCACTAGAGTCACAAGTATTTCTTGAGGGAACTAACTTGGGAGATGCCCTTTTGTATTCCTCGATTTTTGATCCTTATACGGGAACAGAGCGGGAGGGGATAACTTTACCTGTTACTATTAGCGTGTCTGGCACTTACCCCCAGATCATCCAGTTTTACAAGTCACTAACCTCGCTTGACCGGCTCCTCGATCCCTTGTCGGTTACGCTTGCTACCGAGGGCAAACAGGGCAAAGAGCAACAAGGACAGATTAGCATGAGTCTTTCCGGCAATATCCAGTACATGGCGAGTAAGTCACTGCTTGAAAAAGCATTGCCAGGCAAGGAGAAAAGATGAACAAGAAAGCAGGGCGGCAGGTAAGCCGGATTTATTATCAAATTGGGGTGATGACGCTTGTAACTAGCATTCTTTGGGTGATGCTATCCATTTATCAGGCTGTAAATAAAGACATTGATGTACAAGTCAAAAAAGAAATGTTGACCCCACTATCCGCCGAGCTTGACACGGAAGTACTAGATGAGCTTGTTTCTAGAAGACAGATGAAAGTTGATGTAGATAATTTTCGTTAAAGACGCTTGTACTACCCGTCTTTCCCATGCTAGTATGAATGTGTGAAGCTGCTCATGAGAAGATTCCCTACTATACTGGGATTGTTTTTTTTGCTCGCCTTACTCGGGGGGGGTGGTTGGTATCTATTTAACTCTAGACCCAAGATTAGCGAGGACGAGAAACCACAGAACGTAACTATTACAAATGTTTCTGACAGTAAATTTACCGTGTCCTGGATTACCGAGAGCGCAAGTCGTGCGCAGGTCGAGTATGGTCCTGTTGGCGAGAAACTGGCAGAGAAAGTAAGTGACGAACGGGGAGATGGAGAGTACGAGACACATCATGTCACAATTGCCGGGCTCCAACCTGCTACTCAGTATGCTTTCCGGGTAATTGTTAACGGGGGTGCTAGATTTGACAATAGCGGTAGTCCATATACTGTGACAACTGGCCCCATCATCACCTCGACGCCCTCTGCTGAGAGTTTTTATGGGAATGTGGAGCTCCAGGGAGGACAGCCAGCAGAAGGAGCAATCGTATACGTAAGCTTGCCTGGCGCTGCCCCTGCCTCGACTTTGGTCAAGAAATCCGGTAGCTACTCTATCCCTATCTCGACTATAAGAACAAGTAACCTTGCGAGTTATGTGGAGTACGACGCACAGGCTACCGTTGTTTCGGTATCAGCTGTATACGGTAAACAAGAGGCTAAGGCAACTGTGTCAACCGCCAATTCGGCGCCCGTCCCCAAGATTACCATGGGTCAAACACATGATTACCGTGTTGCCGAGCAAACTCCCAAGATCGCCGAGGTAGCCCCGATACAGGAGGATACCCCACCGCAAGTGGCAGAGACACCAACTGTTTTTAATGTAGAGCCACTAGGTGATATCCCAACCGGAGGTGAGAGTGAAGTGGTGCTACTTAATCCAGCTGAAGAAGGAGAAGAGCTGTCGACGACGCTGCCTGAGTTTCGCGGACTCGGACCCAGCTCGACAGTACTATCTGTTACTGTTCATTCTGTAACTCCATATAGTGACACCGTGCTAGTTGCGAGTGACGGCACATGGGACTGGACACCCCCCGCCGACCTAGAGCCAGGCGAGCACACGATTACGATTGCTTATATCGATAGTTTAGGCGAGGAGCAGATACTGGAGAGAACATTCCTCGTGGCGGCGGTCGATACAGGTGACCCAGCATTTGAGGCGAGTCCGTCGGCGTCACTTAAGCCTTCGGCAACACCCTCCCCAACATACGACCCATACTCTTATGACGAGGGTACACCTACTGCTACCCCGAGAGCGCAGATGCCTTCTACCGAGTCGGGAGTGCCGGTTACCGGAGTTACGATAAATACCATATTGACGGCAGCCGTCGGCTTTGTCATTATGGTCATAGGGGCAGTATTAATTGCCTTGTAATTTTATGGACGATCAAATAAAACAACCAAGTGATAATTCCCTACCTAGCGGACAGGGGGATCTACCAGATCCCCAAGCTCTGGTGGACGCGGCGCTCGGGACTGGTACTGTAGCAAGCGATGCAAGTAGTACACAACCAGCCGAAGCTGTGAACAAAATGGAAGAAAAGGTCGCAGAGACCATCCCACCAGAATTACTTAATACTCCTGAGACTACTGAATCTATCAAAAAACAGGCACCACCCAGCGCGGTCCATGAAGAGATGCCTCTGGCGTTTGCAGCACCTACTGAGAACAATGATGTGCCAAACTCGGTCCCACCTGTGATACCCCCTCCAACACCCACGACACCAGATACTCCCCCCTCTCCCATGATGACTCCCCCACCAGCTGATTTGCCACCTATACAGAGTACACCCGTACCCAAGAAGAAGTCGGGAGCGATCAAGATCTTGCTGACAGTCCTGGGTGTGTTTGCCCTCGTGGGGACAGTTGTTGGTGGGTACTTTGGCTACCAATACTTGCAAGGGGGAGAAGTCGGGACTATTGCGAATGTTGATAGTTGGACCAAAGACCAGTGTCTGAATGGCTGTAGTCCCAAAAATTTTAAAACTAAATGGGTAAAAGATCACTGTATCGCAACGGAGGAGTCGTGCACTGACAATAATAACGATGGAGAAGATGATAATGCAATGATAGAGGTGGATTGTGGTCAAAAGCCCAAT
>CAYNKT010000025.1:330-7750 GCA_964397885.1 uncultured Pseudomonadales bacterium | reverse complement strand
ACTGGCAGGAGTTGTCTTTTCTTGTCCAAATGGGCAATGTCGGATCTGAAATAACCCGTACGATAGACTGGCAAAACAAACCACAGTTTGGTCATCCACAAAAAGCATTTGCCCGCGCCTTAGAATTACTTTGGCTCACAATCGATGATCCCAAAAACAAGCCGAGGCTAAGAGAGCTTTGTCGTACATACGAAGCACTGAACGACTGGTTCTATGGTGACAATCTCTTTAATACAAATAGTCAATTCTGGTATCAACATTTTATGGCGTTCCAAATTGCAGCTCGCAACAATCCTTAACCTACAAATACATATACTACCAGAGGTAGAGCGCGTACAATCGATTTTACAGGCAGACAGTTACGTAGCTGATAAGTTGCACGGCACAAAACAGCCCAAATCTACGGGTAATGTTTGGAAAGCGATATTTGGGGCATGACGCGCGGATGGGGGACAAATGGCGGTAGCATTACATTGGTCATCGCATTAATCCCAATTCTAGAAATATAAAACACAATTTGTTACATAACAGCTCCCCCTCTTATACTAGACTATCATGTCATAAAAGATATATTGTGCGACATTGGACAACTCTCTCCGGTCTCGCTACTATGTCCCTAAAAGGGCAGGTTTGGGGAGCTTGCACAAGCTCGCACAAAACTAACAAGTAGCCACGCTCCCACCCCCTTATATCTCCATGTACTAGACCATTACAAAAGATCTTCCATCTCGCTTATTTCCCTCTCCAGATATATATCTGGACAAACCCCACTTCCTCCCAGGCTATTACCCCTGGCAGTCTAGTTCATGCTTCGCTACCGACAAGTACAAACTGTATCAGTATAGCTTACAAAGATCGGTTCCCTTTTATCCACATTAACTGCGTAGTCGTGAAAAATTATAGGATATTTTGTGAAAACTATAGGATATATTAACCTAATTAAATTATAGGCCTACTCTCCCCTGCCCCTCAGAGTGATCGACTCACAAAACGGCCGCCGCGCCCATCCGTAGCTTTACGCGTAGGAGGGAACAAGTAGTCTATTAACTCATCCACCGAGCAACTACAGCTGTCGCCACAACCACAAAAACAATGACCATAAACCCAACATACTCCTGCACAGTCCTACCAAATAGTCTCTTTTCTAGGCTATGCTGAAATATCCCGAGGATCACATACACAATCATCGCAAGGAGTATTGAGATGAGCGCCACATCAACTAGCCAAAAACTTACCGACAAAATAGCCTCCGCAACAGCCACTGTGCCCACAACCGCATACGCCATGTCCCTACTCGTTAGCTTGCTCCCGAGCGTATATGACCAAACACCTTGTAAAAACAGTGGAAACAACACAAGGAGCGACAAGGCTACCACTACTAAAAACGGCATCTTAAGCGAAAAAATAACATGAAACATAAATGCGCTAGTCAAGACCGAAAGCAAAAACCCTACCGTTCGTGCTGCCCGCAGTAGCTGGATCGTCCTGATCAAGGCAACTGCAAAGATATTGGCGGTAAGCATTAGCCCATACATCGAAACTGCAAATATCGCGATAACTATCAGCCTCGTCCACATTGCCTGGGGTAACAAAAAGTAAAACAAGGCTACTGAGACAGGGAACATCGTAGGCAAGGTAAGATTAGTCAGCCACCCCACTCCTCTTAGGTCAGCAAGTAGCGACCAAGCAGCTAAAATATACGAGGCGAGAGCAAAAAGAAAAATTGCTAGATACCTTGACTCGACAGGTAGTCGCTGAATAATGTATAGCCCTAGTGACAAAACTAGGGACACCAAAACAAACTTTCTTCTTTTGGTGAGTATTAGGTGTGTGCGCTGGCTGGCTTTACGCTCATCTTTTTTTCTCATTGGTCGTATGGCCCGACTCATACTCCTCGCTCTTCCCCAAAACACTCCACCTGTCTGGATCTTGGGGAGCTCAGACCGTTTGTCTCTAAATGTTGGCATACACCTCCTGCACGTCGTCATGTTCATCAAGCTGTTCTAGGAGAGAGTACACCCCCTCTTTATTATTGACAGCTACAATCTTGGCTTTGGCAATGTAGACCAATACTCCTCGCACTTGCTCTTTCGTACGTAGCTGCTCTACAAGCAAATGAAGCACCTCAGGGCGGCTCCTTACGTACGCTACCTCACCTTCTTGGTCAAACTCAGTGGCCCCTAGGTCGATTAGCGCAAGCATCTCGCTCTCTGAGAGAGTGCCGACAAAACTTACCTCAGATGCCCTCTCAAACTGAAAAAGTACGCTCCCCGGCTCCCCCAGACTCCCACCATTTTTCTCGAGCAAATTCTTGATCTCCGCCACTGTCCGGTTGTGACTATCTGTGACACAAACAACCACGATTGCCACGCCTTCTGGACCGTAGCCCTCGAGCACAATCTCCTCAAGCGCCCCTCCTTCTCCTCGCCCAGCCCCCCGGTCGACCGCCCGTGCTATATTATCTTTTGGCATATTAACTGACTTGGCCTGCTCTATCGCCAGACGCAGCCCAAAATTAAACTCCGGATCAGGCGATCCGCCCGTTCGTACCGCAACCGTAATCGCATTTGCTGCCTTGGTAAACACTCCACTACGCTTTGAGTCTAGTGCCGCTTTCTTGTGCTTGATCGTGCTCCACTTGCTATGCCCTGACATGAGCTTCATTCTAACACGACTGATTAGTTGACAAAACTATGCTTAGTAACGATAATCTTTCAAGAAATGCAAGACTTAACAAATAAAGCAGTACAAGCTTCACTCGATGCCAACTGGGAAGAAGCCGTCGAGCTAAACAGCATCATCCTCCAGGATAATCCCCGCAATATTCCCGCACTCAACCGCTTGGGCCGTGCCTATACCGAGCTTGACCAAAAAGACTCAGCTTTTGATGTCTATAACAAAGTTCTCAAACTCGACAAGTTCAATCCGATAGCGACCCGCTGTCTACGGCTTTTACCAGACAAGGTTGGCCACTGCGACGTGGAGCTAAGCGGTGAAGACTTTATCGACCAAGCCGGCCTCACCAAAAGCACTTCGCTAATTAAGCTTGCCAGTAAAGAAATCCTTCTCGCCCTCAAGTACAAGCAGGTTTTGACTCTCGTTCCCCGCAAAAGACTTGTTTATATTCTCACCGAAACTAGTGTTCAGCTTGGCGCCTTGCCCGACGACCTCTCGTTCAAGCTCGGCAAACTCATGAAAACTGGCTATAGCTACGCCGCTTGCGTCAAATCGGCAACCGACAACACCCTTACCATCTTTATTAGGGAAATCAAACGCCCGACCCGCCTCACCGCCTCTCCTTCATTCGCTCACAGTCTCCAGATCAAAAATCTCAAAAAATAGTCAGTGCGTCGCGGCCTACCCTAACTACCATGTCAGCGCGGCTTGCGGTCGTGTCGCCTGTCTTGAGTTCTCCCCACGAAAACCATCTTAGGACCTGCATCGCCGTTGCCTTGTTCTCGATCATCTCCTCAGACAAAGTTACCTCGCTACTTGCCAAGTCTGTCCGCTGCCCCGACCTAACCGAGATGACATCAAACCCCACGTTACTCAAAAACCTGGCTACGTCCGTCGCCAGCCCCGCCTCTTCGCTCTCGTTAATTACCGCAACCGTCATCCCTGTTGCGGACACCCCCCAGTCAAAAATCTTGAGTTCCAGGTACTGCTGCAACCTGTCAGGAAAATAATGATACACCTCCCCCTCTCGGGTAATAATGCCCTCGCGGGTTAGCTCGTCCACCCCTTCACTTCGCCACTCGTAGCTAGCGACCCGCCATGCCATAACCACCGCGTCAAGTCTCGACAGTGTCGTTTTACCTTTATGAACGACCACACTGGTCAACAGTCCTCGGACAACTGCCGCCTTATCAAGGCTATCACCAGGTAAAAATAGATAAGCTCCTACCGGTACTTTCATAAATCCCTGAACCTTGCGTCTCACAAACTCCCCCGCTTGTCCCTCGTAGCTCCCTAGTTCTGCTAGCTTGCCCACTTGGTAACTCCCAACCGACCTCGATTTGATCTCTAGATTACTAGGCCAGCTAACTAGATAAACCGCCCTCTCGACAGGATCGATCGAAACAAACCCTACCCCTCCCTGCTCGGTGTAAACCACCAAACTATAACGGTACTTACTCTCTTTTGGTAGCAAAATTATAGTGAGGGCGATCACAAGTCCGAGAGCAACAGCAAATAACCTTCTTAACATAAGATTTATAGTAACATATGCATAACTAGACCCGGACTCCAGTCAGGTACCCAAGTAATTTTTACAAACGATCTTATCGGCACTATTTTGGCGACGCCATGCTAATCTTGTAGATAAAGTTCCGCAATCTCGCTTATCCCAGATTTATCGCTCTCCCAACTCATTCTTTTCTCAGTCACGGGATGCGTGAGGGTCAGCTTCGCTGCATGTAGCATCACTCGCCCACACCACTTACGATCCTCTCTAGACCTCTTGCGTCCTGCATACAACTCGTCACCAACTACAGAATGCCCCATGTGCTTACTATGTACTCTGATTTGGTGCATTCGCCCTGTGTGAGGATAAAAACGAACCAATGCAAATCCCGTATATCCTCGCGTCTCAACCCGTAGCTCTTTGGGGAACTGCCAATCCCGATATTCTCGCTCTACCTTGTACCCGGTCACGCTCTCTCGCCCGTCCTCACGGACTCCCATTTGCTTGCGGTTATGTCGCATCCGTCCCACAGGTAGAGTGATCTCACCCTCTCTAGACTTCCACAAGCCATGTGTAAGGGCCAAATACTGTTTAGATACCTCACGCTCCTTAAATTGAGCTAGCAGCGTCACAAATGCCTGAGCAGTCTTAGCCATGACCATTACTCCCGACGTCTCCTTATCTAGCCTATGCACAAGTCCCGACCGCTCTACGAAATATTTACTATTTTCGTCCTGTTCAATATTCTCTATTCTCTGTTCTTTCCCATATCTCGCGTCCCAAAAGTCCTGCAAGGTCTCGGTTTTGACCGTTTCTGCCCGGTTACAAATAACCCCGCTCGGCTTTTCGATGACGACTAGCTCGTTGTCTTCGAACAATATGGGTATATCCATACCAAACTACTCCAAAGAATATCAAATAATCTGCCAGGTTATTATATAACACTCCTGCCAGGCTAAGATTGTCTACCACTCCTCCGTATAAAACTCTCGACATCAAGTTGGCTACCCCTCCTATCAAAATTAAGGCTAACCCTCCCCTACCCCTTTTCTCGCGTTTTATAAGCCAGGCAACAAGCAGAGTCGCTATAGCAACAAGCGGCACTGACACTGGGATCCCCAAGCTTGCTTGCTTGTTAATTATCACACCTATTTACCAGCCTGGGCCTTTGCGCAGGTTAGGCAGAGCTCGGCAGTTGGATCAATCCCAAGCCTATCTGTATCTACCATCTGGCCGCACTTAACACACTTGCCGTACTCACCCTTGTCTACTCGCTCCATCGCACTCCTGACTTTGGCTAGAGCTAGCTTAGTCTCAGCCGAGAGAGCCTCTGCTCTCGCATGTCCATCCTGCTCAGCTGCTTCTGTGTCATCACTTGCATTATCGTTAAGCCGGCTAGAGTCGGCAAATGGATCTTCACGATCAATACTCTTTTTGCGTTTTAGTAGGTCGGCTTCTAGTTTTTTCAGGTAATCCAAAACTGGCTTTAACAAATTACTTGGGTATTGCATAACGCTCATCTCCTTATTCTTCTTTTAATACTAAAGAATTGTACTACACGTCCCCCGCTCCTCCCCGAACGTCTATAAATTAGACCCAAAGAGAACAGGATCAAAAAGGCGCCAGCAGCAAAAAGCAGCCAGTTTACCGCCCCCGCACTCAAAAATGCCCGAAAGAGATAATACACCCCCACAAATAAAAGCCCCACGCACGCCGCGAGTCCATCCCTGGCTACACTCTGCTCTCCCTTGTACCACGAGTAAAACCGGAAGTTTTTTCTAATTTTAGAAGTTACACCAAAACCCAAAATGGCAAGAACTAGGCTCCACAAATCTATCGGAAACACTTTCTCTGTCAATCCAGGGTACGTAGCCCCCCACGAGACTACTCTCCCAGGGTTACTCCCATTTAGTAGCGAGCCCAGTGATCCCCACACCAAAATCATAAACAACGCGACCGTAAATGCATCGAGCACTTTCCAAAGTTCCCAGTTTTTTGCCCGGGCGATTACAATAACCATAACCAGACTCCCGGCAATCCCTAGGTAGTGCGCGATTCCTGGCCTACTCAAAAGCGAAAACGCCGCTGAGAGACTCTGGAACTCACTCCAATTTGATAAAACATACCCCACTCTGCCAACAACATAATAGGTCAGGAACGCCAAAAAAAATCCGTCAAATAGCGCGATCTCCTCCCAGTGTTCGTCTCGTCCCATTTTCCAAAAATAATAAAGTCCCACAAAAAGACCAAGCGATAGCATCACGCCATAACTATATATTCTGAATGACCCAATTGATATGAGCGTCGGCAACATAGTTTACTTCCTATATTACTATATTACTAATTCCTATATTACTATTCACTACATTACTATATACTATGAACATGCTTTCGATTAGTCACGCCGCAACCGGTGCCTTTATAGCCGCTAAAATAAGCAACCCATATCTGGCTATCCCTCTCATTATTGCAACTCACTACCTCCAAGATGCCGTCCCGCATTGGGATGTCGGCACAGGTCTAAGTAAAGGAACCAAAACCAGAACTCAGGCTTTTATCCACGAGATCCCCGACCTTGCCCTCGCCCTCGTCATTGTTTACCTAATGTATCCCGCCATATTCAATATTCAATATTCTTTATTCCACTTCTCCCCTCTCTGGGGCTCTTTTTTTGGTTTATTACCAGATTTTCTCGAGGCACCCCGCAACTTTTTGGGTTACGAACCCAGGTGGCTAGCCGGCATTAACCGCTTTCACGCCCGTTTTCACCACTCTATCCCACGCCCGCTCGCCGGTCTCGCCCCTCAGCTCATCCTTCTTGCACTACTATTTTTCTATCGATAAAATAACAAAAGCGGCATATAAAAGTAAATCTTTTGAGCGCGGCAACAGTCTTGTATCTTGTGAAAACAAACCAAGCGAAAAAGAGTTTCTTTTAATACAAGCGGACTACAAGGTGCGGTATAATATTTAAGTTGCCGAGGTGGCGAAATGGTATACGCGTAGGTCTCAAAAACCTATGGTCTCAACAACCATGTGAGTTCGATCCTCACCCTCGGCACTAAATGAGCCTCTCGATGAATCAAGATCGAGAATAGCTTGATAATACGGACTAATCTTGGTGTTCGACAGACCAGGGTACATCCAGACTGCTCCAAGAGGCATAGTCGAACACAAGAGTACACGCTTCTGTTCAAGTTTGGATTCCGTATAGGTTCTACCCAGGTTTTCGAACTT
>CAYNKT010000025.1:0-320 GCA_964397885.1 uncultured Pseudomonadales bacterium | reverse complement strand
TGTCCATCCCGTAAAATCTTACGCGTTCACCCCTAAACTTGAGATCAATCGTTCGCAAAGCCCCATTCCGGTGCTTTGCCACGTTCAGTTTTACACTTGAAAAGTCCTCACTATCCTCTCGGTACAAAAACATGACTACGTCCGCATCTTGCTCAATTGAACCGCTTTCTCGCAAATCAGACAGTTGCGGTTGTGCCCCCCCTCGGTGCTCGACAGCCCGCGACAGCTGTGATAACGACAGTACGGGTACTTTGAGTTCGCGCGCCAAGTTCTTCAAACCTTGGCTAATTTCAGCCACCTCTTGTACTCGATTTTCTAGA
>CAYNKT010000024.1:0-7812 GCA_964397885.1 uncultured Pseudomonadales bacterium | reverse complement strand
CGTAATCAATCCCAAGTTTTTGGAGTCGCTCGACAAGTAACATTTTGACCTGAGTATCCGAGTTGCCGGGGAGTAGTCTCACATCGCCATATGCCTCACATCTCTCAGGAACTACATTAATTGCACTCCCACCTACCAGTTTGGTGGGGAAAGTAAATACCGGTTTCCTTCCAGGGAAAGTCTTGGACGACTTGTAGGGTATCTCAAGTCCCTGAAGAGCAGTTATCGCCCGAGCCATATCCACAATCGCATTACGCCCCATTTCCCCCTTCTCCCATCCAGACACTCCAGTATGCACACTCTCACCTTTGGTCACAAGCTTAAACCGATATCCTCCTCGTTGCCCCGTTCTCACATACTTAGTTCCATTTTCTCCGATAAGACATGCTTTGGGTACCATACCTTGCTCAAGCAAGTACTGAGTACCAAGGTTACTACAAGCTCCCGACTCCTCGTCCACAACAAATGCCAAATACAGCTTACCTGACAACTTTACCCCCGCTTCTTTAAGCGCTTTGGCTGCATATACATATGCTGACAATGTCCCCTTCATATCAAGTGACCCGAGACCATAGAGTTTCCCACCTCGCACCGATCCGGAATATGGAGATACTACATCATTCCCCTCTGGTGGGATCGTATCCATGTGTCCGTTTAACATGAGGCTCTGCCTTGCCCTCTTCTCACCCCACTCGACAACCACATTAGACCGCTCTTGGCTTATTCCCAGATACTTAGGAGCAAATCCCGCCTCTTTTAGCTCGGCAAAAATAACCGCAGCGACTTGACTTTCGATCGGCTCATGGAGAACATTATCTTGAGGTGTATATGGGTTAGGTGACTTAGCCTTTACTAGCTCCGACAAGAACTTAACTTGAGAATCAAAATTCTTCTCAATTATCTGGGCAATAGAAGTTCCTACTGTTTTTCCTGCCACAATCAGTGAATTGTACTCCTAACTCCCCCCTACATCAAGATAGTTATGCATGAAGTGAACGCCACGCCAGATCAAAAGCCTCTTGTTTGCTTACCTTAAAGGTATCGATAACTAAGTCATACATCTCAGGATACCAGTAATAAACTTCCTTGTCCGGGCCCACTATCCCTGGCTCAACCACCCACTCGTCCCATTCTTTCTGATACATCTTTCGCCACTTCTCCACATTTTTCTTTTCTCGGTCAAAAATATGCTCTTTTGCCTCCGCAATTGTGAGTTTATCTCTGTTTGCCAACCGATCTACTCGTACAGTATCTTCGGAACACGTGACCAGGATCTTAAATGTTCCCGGCACTCCTTGTGCCAAAAACCCACAGAGCCAAGAGTCATAAACAACTCCCTCTTTCTCGATAAAATTTCTTCTCATTCCATAGTCAACTTCTCTGTCAAACTCCTCACTATATGCTGTCGCGTAGTGGTGCGTTTTGGTACTCGGATCGAACAAACCCTTTGAGATAGCGTATGACCTCATAAAATCTCCCCCAGAAAAGTACTCCCAATCCAGTTTTTCTTTAAGTAACTTTGCCAAAGTGGTAGACCCAGCGCCAGGCAAACCAGACACAACGACATTCTTATACTTTATAACAGGGCTGCTCTGCATATGCATAGTGTCGACTAGTATACCATTCGTCGGTCCTTGTTATAATACCTCTATGCCCCGCACCCGCAAAAAAAACTCATCCACTCGTCGCAAACGCAAACGTTCGCCTGGCGCTCGCTCAGTTCCCCCTCCCGCTGTAACCAAAACCAAGTCGCATCATAACCACAAATTCCCCTTTGTGGCTCGCAAATTCCGTCTCCCGATAATTATTGCTCTCGTATTATTCTCCATATTCTACTGGTTTATCCTCCGCGACCTTCCTTCACCTCAAACCCTCTCCCGTTCTGATTACCCCATTTCCACCAAAATCCTTGATCGTAATGGCAAGTTGCTATATGAAATCTATGACGACCAAAACCGTACACCCATTAGTTTGTCTAATCTCCCCAGCTTTGTCACACAAGCAACGATTGCAATCGAAGACGGCAACTTTTATCAACATCATGGATTTGACACCGGCGGAATCTTGCGGGCTGCCTGGAAAACTGTAACTGGGCAGCGTCTCGAGGGTGGAAGTACCATTACTCAACAACTTGTCAAAGTCGCACTCTTGACTCCCGAGCGCACCGTCTCCCGCAAAATCAAAGAGGCTATCTTGACTGTCGCTACCGAGATTCTCTACTCCAAAGACGAAATCCTTGAAATGTATCTCAATCACATCCCTTACGGCGGGACCGCTTACGGCATCGAGGCCGCCTCACGCAGATTTTTTGGCAAAAACTCTGGTAGTCTCACTCTCCCGGAAGCTGCCCTACTCGCTGGGCTTCCCCAAGCTCCATCCCGTTACTCTCCTTTTGGCGATCCCGACGCAGCTCGAGCCAGAGAACGTCAAGTTCTTGATCGGATGGTTGCCGAGGGCTACGTGACAGGAGAGCAAGCTGCCGCAGGTTTTAACGAAAAACTTATATATAGGGACCAGGAAACCGATATTCGTGCCCCCCACTTTGTCATGTATATCAGAAAAATTCTCGAAGACAAATACGGGGTTCAGCGGCTAGAACGAGGCGGACTCCGCGTTACAACCACCCTCGATCTCGATCTCCAGAACTCCGCTCAAGCATCTCTCTCCGCCGAGGTGGGTGACCTTGCCAAACTCAAGGTCAGTAACGGCGCAGCGATAGTCACTAGTCCCAAGACTGGCGAAATCCTTAGTATGATCGGTTCGCGTAACTACTTTGACACCGAGATTGATGGCAAAGTAAACGTGACAACTCGCGATCGTCAGCCAGGGAGTAGTATCAAACCCATTAACTACGCCCTCGGACTCGAAACCCACGTCATTACTCCCTCAACAATGTTACTCGACACCCCCATTTGTTTTACCGTAGTAGGACAAGCCGACTACTGTCCCAAAAACTACGATAACTCCTTCCGTGGACCCGTCCAAATCCGCTTTGCGCTAGGCAACTCACTCAACATTCCCGCAGTCAAAGTCTTGGCTCAAAATGGAATCGAAAACTTTATCATCTTTGCCCGCAAACTCGGCATAAAACGTTGGCAAGATCCAGAAAACTACGGCCTATCCCTGACTCTAGGTGGTGGTGAAGTCCAAATGACCGAGATGGCAACCGCCTTTGGCACTTTTGCCAACTCCGGGACCACAGTCCCCCTAGTCGGCATTCTCAAAGTAGAAGATTCTTATGGCGTAGTTCTCGAAGAATATAACCCCAGGGAGGTCGCAGATATCGTTACTGCAGAGCGCGACACTCTCCCTTCCCCCGGCAATCCCGCCCTCAGTGCCACCTATCCTCTCCAAAAGACCTTATCACCTCAGACCAGCTTCCTCATCTCTCACATCTTGAGCGACAACAATGCGAGATCTGGCGCCTTTGGCTCAAATTCTGTCCTTGTGATACCTGGTAAAACCGTTTCCGTCAAAACCGGCACCACCAATAATCTCCGGGACAACTGGACGATCGGCTACACCGAGGATCGGTTAACCGCAGTCTGGGTGGGCAACAACGACAACACACCCATGAGCTATGTCGCAAGTGGCATCACAGGCGCGAGCCCGATCTGGGCTGACATCATGAAATACGCACTCATTGGTCTCCCAAATACCGAGATTTACAAACCTAAAGAAGGTATCGAAGGGTTTAGTGTCTGCACAGTTTCTGGCGCGATGCCAGACGCCACAAATCCCTGCGAAACCCGCTTTGAGTACTTCATCAAAGGAACAGTCCCCACAGTTCAGCAAATTACCAAGCGCAATATTTTTGTGAACCGCGACACTCACCACCCACCAACGAGCGAGGCCGAGTTTGGTAATGTCGAAGAGAAAGAACAGACAGTAGCTTCAGATCCTTTCGTCAAAGACTATTGCCAGGACTGTGAGCCCTACCCCGAAGGTTACAAAGAACCACCCACCATCTTCCCCTACACCCCTAGCGCATTCAACAATACCGCACAATGAATAAACGTCGTCTTTTGTTGCTAAGCTTCCTCTTTTTTCTTTTCTCATTTTTAATTTATGTTGTTATCCCTCCGCGCATTCCTCTCTCTCCCCTTGGCATCCCCTCTCCCACTCGCAATACAGAATACAATATACGCTACACAATTCTAGGCTTTGCACCGTACTGGAACCGTACCAAGATTAGTAAAGAGGCCATGGATAGTATCACCGACTATGCCTACTTTGCGCTTCTCTTAGACTCAAAAGGCAAGCTCTATACCCATGTCAACCGGCGCGAGCAAGAACCAGGATACACCAACTATCTCAGACTACTGAGTGAGCCTCGCACGGACTACCCGCCCATCACACTCACCTTTATGCCAGAAAGCCAAGCTGCTCTTACTTCCATTCTAAATAATTCCGTCTACCGCAATCAAGCAATTAGTACCGTTAGCTCTCTTCTCCAAGAGGCTTCTGCCTCAGGAGTTAACATCGACTTTGAGCCACTTGGAGATACTCCTCCATCACTTCGCGACAACTTCACCACTTTCGTCAAAGACCTTCGGGCAAGTCTAAAACTTAGTGACCAAAACGTAACACCTAACCTGTCTCTCTCCGTATACCCCTCAGCCGCCTCCAGACCGCGGATTTGGGACCTCGCCTCACTAGACCCCTACCTCGACTCATTAGTTGTCATGACCTACGACTACACCCTCCCTGGCAGTAGCTCGGTAGGCCCCAACTCCCCTCTCCGGGGTGCTGGGTCACTCTTTGAGCACGATATCGTCAAAAACATCGCCGAGATTACCGCCCTTGTTGACAGCCACAAAATCTTGCTTGGCATTCCCTTTTATGGATATGAGTGGGATGTCGAGACATCCGAAAAATATGCTCCTAGCGAGAGTCGTGGATCAGTCGCCTCACTCGAAAGAATCGATCAAATGATCAAAGACAAAACTCTCGAACTTCTTTGGGATCGCTCCTCCCTGACTCCCTACGCAGTCAAAAGAGAAAACGGCGAAGTAGTCTCCCAAATTTATTATGAAAACGTCGACTCCATCCGCCTCAAACTAGAGCTTGTCACACAAGCCAACCTCGGAGGCATCGCGATCTGGGCTTTAGGATACGAAGGAAATAACTCTCAAAGCAATCAAATATGGCAAACTATCCAAACGCTAAACGAGCAATGAGTCGCCATTATTCATAGACCGATTTCTTAGTTGGGGTTACAATAGATTTGTGGTACACAAGAGGAAAAAAGCTACAAACTCACTACTTTCAATCATCAAATTACTTGGCAAACCGCTCTTTTTCTTGTTCACATTAGTTGTCATTTTACTCTCTGTCATTATTAGATTGCTCACAATTTTTACTCAAAAAATCTTTAGTTCCCCTTGGGCACGCCCTCCATATCTAAGGCTGCAGCTTCCCCATCTCTCCTTCACTTTACCGACCATAAGCTTGCCTCACCCCACCCCCAAACGTTTTAGGTTTTCGGCGTCGTTCACTATTCTCTTTTCACTATTCATCGTCTTTATTGCTGCCTCGTACGTATTCTATTTTTTTGTCGTAAAAAATCTCCCCGACCCCCATATCCTCATGGACTCTCCTCCCGCACTCTCAACCAAGATTTATGACAGGAGCGGTACTCTTATCTATCAAATTTATCGTGATGAAAACAGAACCCTCATCCACCTCGGAGACTTGCCTAGTAATATCGTGAACGCAACCATTGCCTCAGAAGATAAAAATTTTTACCATCACTTAGGGATCTCGCTCACGGGGATAGCCCGCGCATTTATAAGCAACTTTGATAGCCCCTATCTTCAGGGTGGCAGTACCTTGACTCAACAGCTCGTCAAAAACGCCCTCCTTTCGCCCGAAAAAACGGTCACCCGCAAACTCAAAGAAGTTGTTCTAGCTCTCTGGACAGAACAAATCTATACCAAAGATCAAATCCTCGAGCTCTACTTTAACTACGTCCCCTACGGTGGCACTGCCTACGGTATCGAAGAGGGAGCTAGAGAGTACTTTGGCAAAAGCGCCGCCGAGCTGTCACTCGAAGAAAGCGCCCTGCTTGCCGGACTACCAGTTGCCCCTTCCACGCTTTCTCCGTTTGGCAAAAATCCCCACCTCACCAAAACCCGCCAATCTCAGGTTCTCGATCGCATGGCAGAAGACGGTTACATCACGAAGGTTCAAGCCGACAATGCCAAGTCCTCCTCGCTTGCCTTCCGTCCGCAAGGAGACAAAATTATTGCTCCACATTTTGTCATGTATATCCAAAGTCTGCTTGCCGAGCTCTACGGCGACGCCATGGTAACCCGCGGTGGACTCAAAGTAACAACCACTCTCGATGTTACCAAACAAGCAATTCTCGAGCGTAACATTAGTCTCGAGCTAGCCAAGCTCAAAAATCTTAATGTCAGTAACGGGGCGGGAATGATCGTCACCCCGCAAAAGGGCGAGGTTCTCGCCATGGTAGGCTCACGCGATTTTTTTAGCGATCAACTAGATGGACAGGTCAATGTCCCCCTCATGCCTCGCCAGCCAGGTAGTAGTATCAAACCCATCACCTACACTCTAGCCTTTATGAGTGGATTTACCCCGATGAGCTATGTTGAGGATGCTCCTGTTTGCTTCCGTGCGCCTGGTCAATCCGACTACTGTCCCCAAAACTATGATGGCAAATTTCATGGCAAAATCACTCTCAAATCTGCCCTCGCCTCTTCCTACAACATCCCGGCGATCAAGCTTCTCAACACCCTCGGTGTAGACAACATGGTACAACTTGCAAGACAACTGGGGATCACAACCTGGCCAGACTCGTCCCGTTTTGGCCTATCTCTAACGCTTGGTGGCGGTGAAGTCACGATGTACGACCTTACTCAGGTCTATTCCGTGTTTGCCGCGGGCGGCGTCTACACCCCCCTCACCTCCCTTATCTCTGTAGAAGATAGCGCTGGGCGTAAACTCCCCCTTCCGATTCGTAGTACCAAACAAGTAATTCCATCCGGAGTTGCCTATCAAATCAGCTCAATCCTCTCCGACAATTCTGCTCGTGCTCCGGCCTTTGGGCCAAATTCTGTACTCAATATTCCTGGGCGTACCGTCGCCGTCAAAACCGGCACTACCAACAATCTCAGAGATAACTGGACTATTGGTTACACTCCTACTTTTGTTGTAGCCACCTGGGTCGGCAATAACGACAATTCCAGGATGAGTAGTGTGGCGTCAGGCATAACCGGCGCCAGTCCAATCTGGAGTCACACCATGGCCGAGCTCTTGCAGGGCACTCCCGACCTTACCTTTCCTGGTCAAGATGACGGACAAATCTTGGCTACCTCTACTCGAAAATAACTCTCGATCCCTGGTTCTCTAAATTGGTATTTGTCTTAACAGGCTCAGCGTAGGGAGACTCATTCCTGCCGATCTCGCCCGATATCCACAAAAAGAACCCCAACATCAAAATAATAACTAGCATTATCAGACCACTCCACCTCGCCTGCTTATCTTTCTTCTTGAGATTTTTCCTTTTTTCTACGCTATCTCTCCTCTTCTTCTTTTTCTCTTCCTTCTCGCTCCCCTCGAGCTCCCCCATTTCTTCCGATTTTGTCGTTTTGTGAGCCATACTTAATACCTAATGCCTAATACTTAATACTTAATATTTGATCCTCATTGTTGAAACTTTTTCAGCAATAAGATTCGCAACCATATCTATCGTCATCCCTGAGGTGTCGAGTATCCACGCATCAGGGGCTTTTTTTAGCGGCGCTATCTCCCGGTTACTATCTCTCTCGTCCCGTGCTACTAGATCCGTGT
>CAYNKT010000023.1:0-7874 GCA_964397885.1 uncultured Pseudomonadales bacterium | reverse complement strand
GAGGCGGGGTAGCGGGAGTGACCGAGGGGGGAGTAGGGGTCTGGACTGTAGCCGGAGCCTTAGTTGGGGGGCTTGTGGGAGTGGGAGCTACGGTCGGGACAGTGGCTGGCGCACTCTCGGCTTCACCTAGTGGCTTTGTATCAAGCTGTGACTCAAACTCTCCCGTCACAAGCTCTGCTTTACTCAGTTGCTCGGGAGTTTGCCTCGTGCCGTATGTCACGATTAGGACCAGTGCCCCGGTGTTTACAATCGACATGAGTATTAGAGTTTTGAGTAGTTTCATTTAAAAGCAAAATTCTCATAAATAATGTGCCTGCGCTTAATCCCGAGCTTGATTAGTTGATTTTCGAGCGACTTCATCATGTTGTCCGGCCCACAGAAAAAGAAGAAAGTATCAGGCGTAGTGAGACCTTGATCAAAGAGCATCTTACCAGTGATTCTCCCCTGTGTTTTGGAGTTGCATGGTATCCAGTGAAGATTGGGTTTATTGATACTTAGATACTGGAAAATCCTCCCCAAAATGCCCCTCCCATCATCTCGACAAGAGTAATACAAATATACCTCTTGATCCTTAAGTATTGCTCTTGCCATTGTGGCAAATGGGGTGATCCCGATGCCCCCTGCTATCCATACCATTCTTTTTTTATTTCGTGTTTGCAGGCCAAAGTTGCCATACGGTCCTCTTACGGTAACTAGTGTACCCGTCTCGTTACGCAGCATCTGCGCTGTAAACTCACCTATAATCTTAGCTGCAATCGTGAGGATATCACCGTCGGTTGAAAGGATCGAAAAAGGATGTTCATCCCGCTTTCTTCCTCCGGGTCGGTTTACCTCAAAAAACGCATACTGTCCTGGTGCAAACTCAATTTTGTTACGTGGCGCACTTGGTTCTAGCTCTGCGATCCAGACATCACCCTCTTGAACTATCCTTCTCATCCGGTAATTATTTTTGGGTTGCAGTGCATAATACAGGTATCTTTTGTAGATAAAAGCGAGCAAGGCTATGGCAATCCACCCCCCGACCCAAATGGTCAAAGGTAAAAACGATGATACATCAGACGGTACAAGGAGCGCATGTAGTCCTGATAATAAGATTACGATCCCCATCCACTCATGTGTTTTTTTCCAAAGGTAGTAGGGGAGATCCACATACAAAGTCAAAACCAAAAGGATAAGAAGGGCATACAGCCCGAGCACTCCCAGAGTATATGACAAAACCGAACTCGGCAAAAGATAAGTTTTGAGGGTGTTAACGGGGAGACTTTTGATTACCAAAAAAAGTGGATGATTAAGCACCAAAACAAACGCCGTCCCGCCTATAATATGGTGCAAGCGGTAGGCTTTGTCTAGCCCTCCAAACAGCTTTTCTATTACTCTATTTTTGCTGGAAATTATGTAGCTCCATGACAAAAGTATTATCCCTAGGATCCCCGTCACTTGGGCTAAAAGTTGCCAAAAAGTGTTAGCGGGACTCACTAGCTTGGCGGCGGCAAAAAGACCCGCAGTCACAACCAAACTCACAATCACACTGATATTGCCGTACATTTTATTTATAAATCCCGACTACTTGATATTTGCGCTTGATGATACTCCCGCCGGCGATTAAGAGCTCTAGGGTGGCGTCTCGCCCAGCCAGATAGTGATAACCCTGACCAGGGTTATAAAACTCATCTCGACCTGGGCTAACGTCGTACACAAGTCCCTCCATAGCTAGTAATACGGGTTTGTCTAGGTCTGACCCGTCGTACTGAGCCAGGCTCTCCTTGGTATACTCGGAGAGCCCGGGATCTACCTCAGCTCTCGCGCTACCTTGTCCTCGTAGAGCTAAGTAATCCACTAGCACCAAAAGTAGCGCAAAAACCAAGATTGTTAGCAATTTCTTTTTGCTGATTTTATTGATCTTTATCTTCATCTTTGTCATCTTCATCTTCATTTTCATGTTCATCCCCGTCCTCGTCCTCTCTTTCATCCTCGTCTTCGTGATCATCATCCTCGTCGTCCCATTCTATTTCGTCGTCGTCTCCCAGCTCGTCCGAGCTGCCACTACCCATTGTACTAGGATCGGCAACCGGAAAACTAGCGATTGCGGCAGGCGAGCTAACCGGGAAAAAGGCGGTATTATCACTCTCCGCCTCCTCTGAGGTAGCGGTCGGTTGGCTAGTCGGGCTTGGGGTCAGTGTTTGCTCGGTCGCTCGCTGCGAGGCAGGTGAGGGGACTGGTTCCGCGACTAGGCTAGGGCTAGGAGCCGTTTCTTCTACTGGCTCGTCCGGCTTATTAGCGATCATTTCGTAGGCTGCTACCCCACTTGTTGTAAAAGCTCCGCTTGCTGCAAGCACTGTCAACACTTTACTGATTACTGCTTTATTCATAACCCCCTCCTTTTGTATTAATAGCCGTACTCTAACATCCCGATAATTAACATTTGATTAAGAAAAGTGTAAGATAAAATCGTATGAGCAAGAAAACGATTCTTCATTTTCACAAGGAAAATCTCGAGGTCTACAACATCGATAGTAGTAGTGGTGCCAAAACAGAATATGCCGAGACTGCCTGGGGACCGACAACGCTTAGCGACAAACTCAAACTTATCAAACTCAAATTTGAGACTAACTCTGTGAGAGTACTCTTAGACAACGAGTTAGTTAATGAGACAGTTATCGAGTACCCTCAAGAAGTAGAAGTAACATATGAATTAGTTTTGGCGGATGCCAAAAAATCTCTCCCTGATTTGGATCCCGACAACTGGGATTACAAAATCGAAAAAGATCAAGTTACCGGCACACAAAAAGTACTGGTCTTTACCCCCAGTTCTCCTAACTTTGGCTTGCTTCTAGACGCCGCCGTCGAAAATAATCTCGTGATCGAAGATGTCGAGCCGATTGCCTTTGCTCCCAAAGACGGGGTAGAGCCAGTCGTCGCCCTCGCCCGCAAGTCGCTAAAAGGCAAAGATCAGGATATTCTTGCGCTCACTCCCTTTAAGACCAACCTTGCCTCTCTTGGAGCCAAGGATTCACTCGAAGAAAAAACCCAAGTGTCTGTCCCAGTCGGCAAGCCCGTCAAGAAAACTAATTTTGTCATTATCGGTCTCGTCGCTCTCGTCGTCTTGTTTTTGGCCGTTCTCATCCCCAAGCTAGTTACTACTCTAAGACCTGCTCCCACCCCGTCTCCCTCGCCTTCCATTTCTCCCTCTCCCAGCCCGACTCCCACCCCCGCTCCACTCGACTTAAGTAGTCTAGAGGTCCAAGTACTTAACGGGTCTGGGGTAGTAGGGGAGGCAAGTAGCGTTAGGGCGCTACTTGTCAAAGCAGGGTTTGATGATGACAATATCGAGACAGGTAACGCCGATAACTATGATTACCTCCTAACCTCGATCTCTCAAAAACCTGGACTCTCTCGAGATGTTGCTCAATCAGTCCAAACAGCTCTCGGGGCACGCTACAAATACGATCCCTCTCCCGAGGATCTCCCCCTTGATTCGGAGTATGATCTCATCATTACCTTTGGCCAAAAGACCGACAACTAAACACTTTCACACCATTTGACATATTCATAAAATAGAATATGATTAAGCAATGCAAGTCTCTATTATCAGATCAAATTCCAGTATCTTTAAGGTTCTTGGTCACAACAAAAGACTCGAAATAGTCACACTTCTTCAGGGTCACGAGCTGACCGTCGGTCAAATTACTCAAATGACGGATATGAGACAAGCCGCAGTCAGCCAGCACCTCATCATGCTCAAAGATCAAAAGCTTGTATGTACCCAAAAACTTGGCAAAGAAATTTACTATACGTTATGTCCGGAGATATTTGCCGAGCTTGCCCTTTTTGTCAAAGGTCTTGCCAGGTTGTCTCCCATTGAGAACGCCGAACCCACGGTAATAGATCCAGTTTGCGGCATGGCTCTCACGCCTAGTTCAGCTAGCTATACCTGTACTTATGACGGAGTTCGGCATTATTTTTGCGGCAAGGGCTGTCTCAAGCAATTTGGAGGTAACGCATGAAACACAAGTACGAGGTCAAGGGTATGCACTGCGCCAGTTGTGCAAGTATCATTAAACGCAAACTAGAGAAGCTGCCAGGTATAGACAAAGCTGATGTTAATCTCCCCGCTGAGTCAGCGGAAGTGGTTATGAGCAACCATATTGACACTGCCACGATGAACGCTGCCATCTCCCCGCTCGGATACACAATCACCGAGAAAACTGACACTACCGACCCCAAGAGTCCACATTTTGGTCACGACATGGGTGCCGTAGTCACGTCTGACGCTGCCAAAAAAGCAGAAAAATTAGCCGAGCTAGAAAAAATGAAGCATAAAACCTACTTTGTCTTGCCCATTGCCCTTATTGTATTCACACTCATGATCTGGGATCTCTTGGCACGCCAATTTGGTGTGATCCCGGGACTCCCCATATCCATGATGGTCTTTAATCGTCTTTCCTTTATCCTTGCGACCCCTGTTATGTTCTGGATTGGCGCTCCCTTTATCCAAGGTGTTATCCGCTTTATCAAATATCGTGTAGCCAACATGGATAGCTTGGTGGGCATCGGTACGCTGGTCGCCTACACCTATAGTACTATTCTTCTACTCTTCCCTGAGATTAACATGGTCCTAAAAGCGCCCGAAGGGTTGTACTTCGACGTGACGATAGTTGTCATCGGCTTTATCACTTTTGGCAAATTCTTAGAAGCCCGGTCAAAGCTCAAAACTGGTGAGGCAATCGAAAAACTGTTAGGTCTCCAAGCCAAAACAGCCTTAGTTTTGCGAGGTGGTCAGGAGATAGAAATCCCGATGAGCCAAGTAGTTGTCGGGGACACGGTGATTGTCAAGCCTGGCGTCAAGGTACCGGTAGACGGCGAAATAGTGAAAGGTGAGACGAGTATTGACGAGTCCATGTTGACAGGTGAGCCCTTGCCAGTAGATAAGGGGGTGGGTGACAAAGTAATTGGTGGGACACTCAACAAACAAGGGTCCATCCAGTTCCGCGCGACAGTGGTCGGTGAGGGCACAGTGCTCTCCCAGATCATTACCATGGTGGAGTCTGCGCAAGGGTCAAAAGCCCCCATAGAGCGCCTCACTGACCAGATTTCCGCTATTTTTGTCCCCATAGTCTTAATCCTCGCAGTTTTGGTATTTATAGTCTGGGCGATTCTTGGCAATCCCATGTTGGGATTACTTAGTTTCGTCGGTATCCTCGTCATTGCTTGTCCATGTGCGCTAGGCCTCGCGACCCCAACAGCTATCATTGTGGGTGTAGGCCGTGCCGCTGAGAAAGGGATTCTTGTTAAAAACGCCGAAGAACTAGAAAAACTAAGATCTGTTAACTTTATCGTGCTCGACAAGACAGGGACTCTTACCAAGGGCTCTCCTTCCGTCACCCACCACAAGGCAGTTGTCAAAGGCAAAGGCGACCTCATGCAAATTTTAGTCTCGCTCGAGTCACAGTCAGAACACCCACTGGCCCAAGCTATAGTCGAATACGCCAAAGAAAAAAATATCAAAACTCTACCAGTTACTGGCTTTGCTGCCATATCCGGCCAAGGACTAAAGGGTCAAGTAGGTAAGACCACGTACTTTGCCGGCAACACGCGCCTTATGCAAGAGCTGGGGCTGCAAGTAGATAGTAAAATTTTAGAAGAGTTTGCCCGTGAAGGGGCGACCCCTATCATGCTTGCGGACAAAAAGACAATTCTAAGCTACCACGGGATCAGCGATACGCTCAAAGCCGAATCGGTACAAGCCATAAAAGACTTACACACGCTCGGCATCAAAGTCGCCATGTTGACTGGCGATCACCAGCTGACAGCCGAGCACATCGGTCGTCAAGTTGGCATCGATAGAGTCTTGGCAGAAGTGATGCCGGGAGACAAAGCGAGCGAAGTGAAAAAGTTACAGATCGAAGGATACAAAGTCGCCATGGTCGGCGATGGAATTAACGACGCACCGGCGCTAGCGACCGCCGAAGTAGGTATCGCAATGGGTACGGGTACTGACATAGCTATAGAGTCTGCAGGTCTCACGCTGTTAGGTGGCAATCTCGAACGCTTACCCCAAGCTATCCGCCTGTCGCGTGCCACCTTTCGGGTCATCAAACAAAATCTATTCTGGGCTTTCTTCTACAACGTGATCGGTATCCCCATAGCCTCTGGCATCCTCTACCCGCTCTATGGGATCATGCTCAATCCCGGTATCGCCGGTGCTGCCATGGCCTTTTCTTCCGTTTCTGTCGTTCTCAACTCTCTTCGGCTTAAAAAAATCAATTTGGCATAATACAAAATACATAATACGATATACAAATCATGAATTATTACCTTATCTTTCTCACAGGTCTCACAACTGGCGGTTTTACCTGTGCTGCCATGCAAGGGGGGCTCTTAGCCTCCGTCATCGCCTCTGGCAAAGATCACGAGCTAAGCGAGAATCCTACTTCCCAAAACTCCCGAACTTTTGATTTTCTCGACTGGGGTCCGGTCGCAGCTTTTCTAGTCGCCAAACTTTTCTCTCATGTCGTTCTCGGAGCCGGGCTAGGACTCCTTGGCTCAGTGCTCGAGCTATCTCTTACCACCAAGCTCTTTTTTCAGCTATTTGCCGCTGTCTTTATGCTCGGCACTGCCGGAAATCTGCTTGAGCTCCATCCACTCTTCCGTTTTTTTGCCATCCGTCCTCCCCGTTTTGCCTACAAATGGCTCAAAAATACCTCCGCTAGTCGGGCGCTTTTTGCCCCCGCACTCCTCGGTCTTCTTACTGTCTTTATCCCCTGTGGTGTTACTCAAGCCATGGAGATAGTAGCCATTAACTCGGGTAGCGCAGTAACTGGCGCACTCACGATGGGATTCTTTGTCCTAGGTACGGCGCCCATGTTTGCCGCAATCGGGGTCATTACAGCCAAGTTTTCCGAATTTTGGAAACAAAACTTTTTGCGCCTTGCCGCACTTGCGCTCGTTGTGATGGCAGTTAACAGTGTCAATGGCGTACTCACGGTCGCAAACTCCCCCCTTGCGCTTAACCGCTTGGGTCCGATCATCGTCAAAGCTCTCCCTCCCTACGACTCCAAACCAAAAACTTACAAAGGCGACCCGAGTGTCAAACTTGAAAATGGCGTCCAAAGAGTAAAGATCCAAATCGAAAACAGGGGATACACGCCCAAACGTTTTGTCGTCCAAAAAGGAGTCCCGGTCGAGCTAACTCTTGCGACCGAAGGCGGCGTCTATAGCTGTGCGACAGCCTTTACTTTCAAGGCGTTTGATATCTACGACGTTCTTGCGCCTGTCGATAGCAAAGTGCACAAGTTTACGCCCGAAAAAGCCGGTGTTTATACTTTTTCCTGTAGTATGGGTATGTACTCAGGTGTCATGGAGGTGATTTAAACAAGGTTCGGAACCTTGCAGAATATAGTAAATAATTATGTTCAACATATTTAAAAAACACCCCAAAGGAGAGGTAATCACTCTCAAGCTAGATGGCATGCACTGCAGTAGTTGCAGTCTCAACATCGACGGAGAACTAGAAGAACTAGAAGGGGTAATTACTGTCAAAACGAGCTATGCTAGGTCAGTAGCAGTAGTCGAATACGATCCCGCCGTAGTCGCTCTCGCCAAGATCCATGAAACAATCGAAGCCTTAGGCTACAAAGTAATAAAATAATTTTATGTCACACAAGGACCACAAAATTCTCGAAAAAGAAATTGCCAAGGCAAGGAAACTTATTCAAGTAGGCTGTACTTATGTTCACTTTCGCTATCCGGACAAACGATATCAGGTATTAGATATTGGTATTCAGGAAGAAGGAGAGAATCTTTGTGTAATCTACTGCGACACTGGTTCTCCTAGTGTGCATTTTGTCCGCAATCTGGATAGCTGGTTGGAAACT
>CAYNKT010000022.1:0-8175 GCA_964397885.1 uncultured Pseudomonadales bacterium | reverse complement strand
AGGACGGAGCTTAAGCAGTTCTTTCATCATTTGTATCTGGTCAACGTCAAAGTGTCGCCTCATGCGTCGGCCGTAGTTATAGGCCACACCCGGTACCTCGCGGTCAGTCATAATCTCAGCATAATATGCCTCTAACTCTCCGCGCTCAAAAGGCAAGTACTCGGGGAAATAGACCTCAGTCGGATCCTCAGCCTCTATTACCGCCGTCAAGTTAAGTATCTCTTTGAGTTCGTTGTCCTTGCTATACCTCGTATGTTTGGGTCGACCATATTTATAAATTTCGTTTAGAAGCTTGAGCCAAGTAGTCGCCACAGTCTTGCCGTGAACGTAGTAGCCTGTTCGCTCAGACGGGAGTATCTCCATCTTGGGCTCGCTCTTGGGGAACTCTCTTGGCTTTGCAAAGAACGGATCCTTGTTAATCTTAGATAGCTCCTCGATCTTGGCCTTAAGCTCCGGCATCTTGCGACCCCTCATATCCACGATCTCAATATTTTTACGAAACTCTTCGATTATCTCGTCCGGTATCTCTGGCTCTATCTCTCCCCTCCCCTTGATTATCTTGCGGTTCTCATCAACTCCATTTTTTACAAACATAAGTAGCGAGTGACCAGACAGTGACATCTCACTCCCCCAGATGACAATCGTCCTGATGTTCGGGTTAGCCATCACGTTGCGGATCATCGCATTAATCCCTTGCGCACTATACAAATTCCCGATCACGTTATACGGGAGATCGTTCACAATCTTTTCAACCACTCCTCGCTCCGTCCACAAAGTACAGATCCCCACATGATTTGTCGGATCTTTTACCTTGAGAATGTCGTGATAAAGTTTGGGCCAGTTCTCAATCGGTGTTACTTTTCCCATTTCTCTCCTAATGTTTAACGCGTAATACTTAATACATGATACATAATACTCACTCCCCTATCCGCATACCGCAAATCCACACCCATAACATTTTTTACATCCTTCTTCGACAGCCAGTTTCCCCCCGCAGTTCGGGCAATCTCCCCTGTTCTGACCCTCTGATCTCTCTGACTTTCTGGCTATCTGAGTTTTCTGCCGTGCCACTTCGTAGCTCTGTAGAGCGTAGGGTGGATTGTCCGATTTTCCGATATTAAGTACCTGCTCGTCCCTACTCCCATCCCTATACACCGTAATACCCTTACAATCCATGTCAGACGCCATATAAAACACTTTTAGTACGTCCTCCACCGTCGCGCTTCCAGGCAAATTGATCGTTTTACTCACTGCATTATCCGTATATTTTTGGAAAGCGGCCAGCATCGCAACATGCGTCTCTGGATCTATATCCATGGAGGTAACATAAACTTGTCTTATCTTCTCCGGGATCTTTGTCAAACTCTGAATACTACCGCGCTCGGCAATCTCATCCATGAGCTCAGCCGAGTAAACTCCATTTACGTGTTTTATTGCCTTGACAAGATCTTCATTTACCTCTGGCAAATTATACTGACCCATCGACTTACGAAAGTAGCTAAGCGCAAAGAGCGGTTCTATCCCGCTACTTGCGTGAGCCATCATGCTGATACTCCCAGTCGGAGCGATGGTTGTCACCGTTGCATTGCGAAAATGCTTATATCCCCTTCTCTCCCACAAGCTCCCCTTAAAATTGGGGAAACTCCCCTTCTCGCGGCCTAGCTTACTCGACTCGTCCCACCCAGTAGCTTGCACAAACTTCATTACTTCTTCAGCTAGTTTTAGCGCCTTCTTAGAATTATATGGCACCCCCAGCTTAACGAGCATATCGCTAAAGCCCATTACCCCAAGCCCAATCTTCCTATTCCCTCTTACCACTTCTTCAACTTTCTTAAGAGGATATCTGCAAACAGAGACCACATTATCGAGCATCCGGGTAGCCGTCCTCACCGTTTCCTCAAGTTTTTGATAATCAATTTGTGAATCCCCATTCTTCCCGCGTACATGCACTGCCAAATTAATCGATCCAAGATTACACGCTTCATATGACAAAAGTGGCTGCTCACCACACAAGTTTACTGTCTCAAGTACCCCCACGTGTGGCGTTGGGTTGTCGGCGTTAATCCGATCGATAAAAATAAGCCCCGGGTCTCCCGTCTTCCACGCCATCCTAGCTGCAGTCTCTAGTATCACTCGCGCAGGCAACGTTGTAACAACTTGGCCATTTCTCGGATTGATTAGCTCCCAACTCAGGTCCTTGCGGGCGGCATTCACAAACTTTTTGGTCACAGCCAGAGAGTAGTTGATATGCGGCAAATTAGCCCCCGACTCCTTACAGTGGATAAACTCCATAATATCAGGATGCGAGACAGGCAGTGTTACCATGTTCCCACTTCTCCGTTTTCCCGCTTGCAGATAAATGTCCGAGGCATCATTAATGAGTGTCATAAGGGCGATAGGCCCTGCCGCCGCACCCGAGGTAGTCGAGACTCTATCTCCTTTGGGGCGGATATGACCAAAGTTAAATCCCACCGCTCCCCCATATTTCTTGAGAATCGAGCTTTCCTTGAGAGCCTCAAATATCCCCTCAATATCGTCCGGCATTGGCATCACAAAACAATTAGCTAGTTGGTTGTTGGCAGTCCCAGCATTGGCTAGTGTCCTGCCACCAGGGATAAACCTCTGCTCTCGCATCACGCTCGCAAATTCTGCCTGCCACTTTTTCTTGTCTTTAGGCTCTGCTTTAGCCAAAAACTTGGCAGTTCTGTCAAACATCTCTCCCACACTTTCCACAGGCTCTCCCTCGTCGTCCCTCCGCAAATACTTTTCTTTGGCAACAATCAGCGCATTATACGAAAGTCCAACGTCGTCGTGCACTCCGAGTGCTCGCTTGGCTTGTTCTACCTGCCTCTTCTTTTCCCTATTAAGAATATATGCCTTGGCTGTTTTGTAGTGAGTTTTCGTGAGTAGCACCTTCTCCACCATATCGCCGATCTCCGCGCTCGCGACTTGCTTGATTCGCCCGTACTGTTTCTCTATTCTTGCAACTATCTCACCAGCTAGCTCGGCGGCAAGATTTCGGTCGGTCCCACCCACGTCCTGTGCAGCTAGGAATATCGAATCTGCTATCTTCTCTGTCTCAAGCCCTTCTGTTTTCTCACTGCGTTTTAATACTTTCATAACATCCCCCATCCTACACGAAGCTTGGTCTGTATGACAATAAATCAAAGTGGAACAAATCTAAGCGAGCGAAAATGGTGCAGGTAGATTTTCTCAAGCAAAATTTTTAGCAAAAAATTATTGCTGGTTTGCTGGAGAACAGTCCGCCGAACCAAAAGCGAGATTAATCTTTTTTGGGCAATTTCCACGTCGCCCACTTACATTTAGGATAGTTCTCACACCCATAAAACTTGCCCCTCCTACTCCCCTTCACAACAACCGCACCCCCACAATCAGGACATTTGTGACCATCTGCGTACTCCTTGTGTTGCTTGGTGTACTTGCATTCTGGATATGTCGAACAAGACAAAAACTTACCAAATCTCCCAGTCCGAATAACCACTTCCCCTTCCTTGCATTCAGGACATTTTTCCCCAGTACTCTCAACAGCTACCTTGACTCGCTCCCCAGTCTCCTCAACCTCTTTGACCTTTTTCTCAAATGGCGTATAAAAATCACCCACTACCTTGACCCACTCGTGTTTACCCTCGGCAATCTCGTCTAGTTTATCTTCCATATTGGCAGTAAATTCGTACGCCATCACAGTCTCAAAATTAGCTACCAAAAAATCCGTTACCGCGAGCCCGATCGCCGTTGGGGCAAAGCTCTTTTGTTCTTTAACTACATAATTTCTACTCTGAATGGTTGTAATAATCGAGGCATAAGTACTCGGCCTACCTATTCCTCTTTTTTCGAGCTCTTTGATTAGTCCCGCCTCGCTATAGCGCGAGGGCGGCTCCGTAAACTTTTGCTCAGATAGTACTTTTATGAGTTGAAGTGCATCTCCTGCTTGCAGTACCGGCAAAAACACATCTTCCATCTGTTTTCCCAGTTTTAGATATCCGTCAAATATAACCCTCTTCCCCTCCGCCACTAGCTCGTACTTGCCCGCACTCACAATCAAGCTCGTCTTGTCATACTTTGCATCTGCCATTTGGCATTGCAAAAACCTATTGCGGATTAGCTCGTACAACTTAAGGTGCTTGGAGTCTAGTTTTGCTTGGTCGGCTCGCGCGGTGTTCACATCAGTTGGGCGGATCGCCTCGTGAGCCTCCTGCGCACTCTTGCTCTTGGTTTTGTAGTATCTGGGAGTCTCGGGCAAGTACTCACGACCAAAATTACTCTCGATATAGGCCCGTGCCGCAGATATTGCTTCTGTTGCAAGATTGTAGCTATCTGTTCGATGATAAGTAATGAGTCCATGTTCATAAAGTGCTTGCGCCGTACTCATGGTCTGCTTGGCACTCCAGCCAAACACGTTTGACGCGGCTCGTTGGAGAAGTGAGGTAGTATAGGGTGGATTAGGCGAGCTACTTTGTTGGTTCGTTGTCACACCAGATACCCTATACTCCGATTTTTCTAACTCCGCGACAACCGTAGCCGCTTGCTCCGTGTTTGTGACTTTACTTTTCTTCCCATCAATCTTAACGAGCTGTACAAAAAGCTTCTCGCCACTAGCCGTTAGCCATACGCCAACTTCCCAATACTCCTCGGGCACAAATGCCTCTCTCTCCCTCTCCCTCTCGACGATCAGCTTTACAGCTACACTCTGTACTCGTCCAGCGGACAGCCCTCTCCTCACCTTTTTCCACAAAACCGGTGAGAGTTTGTAGCCCACTAGTCGGTCTAGTACTCGCCTGGCTTGCTGGGCATTAACCAAATTCATGTCCACTACCCCAGGCTTGGATAGTGCCTCGGTAATCGCGCTCTTGGTAATCTCATGAAAAGTCACCCGCTTAAAAGACTTACCACTTATTCCTTTTCCTTTACTATTTTCGAGTAAATACTGCACATGGTAAGCGATCGCCTCTCCCTCACGATCCGGATCAGGAGCAAGATAAATCTCCTCGGACTCCTCAGCCAATTTCTTTAACTCAGCTATTTTCTTTTTCTTGGTAGAAATCACCTCATACTTGGGCTCAAAACCATGTTCTACATCTATCGATAGTCCACCTCCTTTTTGGGGTAGGTCCCTCACATGCCCCATCGAAGCCTCTATCTTGTAATCCTTGGATAGAAATCTCGACAACGTCCTGGCTTTGGTAGGTGACTCGACAATAACTAGTTTCATGTTTACTAGGATATCACACTGGCGATTTGCTGTATCACCTCGTTTGCAACACTATAGAACACCAGTTTCTCCTCAGGGCTAAAATTTTGCAAACTATAAACCTCTCCGGGCACGCCTTTATTCCCCTTCACTCCTCTGTTCTCGACTCCCACCCTGACTCGCCAAAAATCCTTTGTTCCAAGCTCTATCTCAATCGACTCCACTCCGTAATGAAGCTGGGGTCCCTTAGCAAACTGCAATTTATACTCTCCGAGAGCAATATCCAAATCATCATGAACCACATAGATATCTTCGTACTTTAGTTTATAAAAGCGTACAACCGCTGACACACTTTGACCACTTTTATTCATAAAAGTCGTAGGCTTGATCAACATTAACTCCTTAGTCTGAACAATCTCTCCCAAAAACTTACTTGAAACTTGGAACTTGTCACTTGTCACTTGCTTGAACAATTGGTCAAGCACCATAAAACCGACGTTATGTCGAGTTTGCTCATATTTCTCCCCTGGATTTCCTAGTCCTACAATTAGTTTCATGGGATAATAATATCATGTAAGTGAGAGATGAATGCAGATGATCTTTGTAGCCAACAAATTTTACGCAGGACGACTGGTCCAAGTATAAAGATAAAAATTCTAGCAAGAATTTATTATCGGTTTGTTGCACAAAGTCATCGAATTCAAACGAACGAAGAGATAATATCTTTTGCAGAAAACACCGGAATACACCCATCTTTAATAAGCTCAGTACTCCCCTCATACGTAGGATCAGTCACCGGACCCGGCACAACATAGACATCACGGCCACTGTCTGCCGCCCACCCTACAGTTATTTTGGTCCCGCTTGACTTTGGGCTCTCGGTCACTAGCACGCATCGTGATAGTCCCACAACGACTCGATTTCTAAGAGCTAGCCGCTGCTTTGTCAGTCTTTCGCCGTTTGGATACTCCGAGACTACTAGCCCTCCATTCTCTACGATTCGTCTACGTAGTTCCACGTGCTCTGGCGGATAAGTCGTATCTAGCCCATGTGCCAGTACCGCGAGGGTTTTCCCATGGTATTTGAGCGTCGTCTCGTGGGCTACCCTGTCCACTCCCCGCGCTAGCCCCGAGACAATGCACCATCCATCAGCCACTAAATCCCGCACAAACGTTTCGGTTACCTCTTTCCCATAGTTAGTCATTCTCCTAGTCCCCACTACCGCGATATTTTTTGTGGCTAGGAGCTCGATATTGCCCTCACAAAACAGCGCCGGGGGTGGCCACCCAATCTGTCTTAGACTCTCAGGATATAAACTATCTTCTTTAGTAATTACTTGCACCTAACCATAATAGCAAACCCTCCTCCGAAGTGTCCTGCTTGGCGGAGGAGGGTGATACTTTAACTACTAAAAACTATCCCTTCAGTTACCAACACTGGTTTAGATTCTGGCTTAGGTTTTGTCGATCCCTTGTCACCGTACCTTTCATATTCGTCATCCTCTGGCTGCCATATCCCTCGAGACATTTCTACTGATACCATAAATACTCACCCCCTCTCATTTTATAATTTGCTTATAAAAAATAAAAAACCCGCCTCAGTGTGCGGGTTTGTGTATTTTTATAATGACTATAGTAGTCTTACACCAAACCCGCCTCCGCCCAAATAAGGGACTTGCGATAGTTAATAGTAAAGACGTGCTGGACTAACATACTCAAACCATTCTACTTAACACTCTCGATGTGTCAATATATCAAAATATGTCAGATATCCACAGGGTGACTCCTTTTAGTAAGTTGTCCCAAAGAAGGGGTCTCCCTGTACTTTATCGAATTCTAGTTCTCTCTCGTCGCCATCCACTCTAGCAGTCCCTCCATCACATCCTTCAAGGACCGTCCCTGTAGGTCGACAATCACCCCTTGACCCCTCTCCCAATGTTCTTTTATTGCCTCCTCCGTCTTGGCTCGACCATACATAGTCGCAAACGTCCGTTTGCCCTCACGGCTATCATTCCCTACCGGCTTGCCGGTTTTGGCACTGTTCCCATACTCTGCCAAGTAGTCATCTCGCAACTGAAACACCCACCCCAGCTCCATCCCATACTTTTCTAGAGTCGCAATCAATTGTGTTTTCCCTCCGCCCAAGGTTGCTCCTAACAGTAGTGGTAACACACAGGTATATTCCCCACTTTTAAGCGACAATACTGAGAGCACCTCCCTATCACTCGTGTCCCCTCTCTGCTCTCCCATTACATCGAGCGTCTGACCTAGTCCCACACGTCGAAAGTACTTAGCCCACACCCCCATAGCCTCTCTTCCAACATGATCATCAACTCTCAAATTGTTAATAATCTCTGCTGTCCACGAATAAGCATAATCTCCAGCTAGCACTGCCATGGTATTGCCAAAGTGAGTATCTATATATCTCACATGTATAGTCTTAACTCCACGCCGCATGTCGTCTCTATCCATCAAATCATCATGGACTAACAGTCCTAGGTGGAATATCTCCATGGCAACAGCCGCTTTTATGACTTCTTCGTTAACTTCATTACCTGTTAGCTCATATCCAAGAATAGTTAATAGACCTCTTAGCCTTTTGCCCCCTACAGATAATTCCTGCATGGCGGTAAAGACCGGTACCAAAATCGGGCTAATCGCCCTTGCCTCTCTCAATCTCTTGTCCAGCTCTCTCTCAATCTCACGATCAATTCGTTCTTTATATTTATCAAGATAATCTTTTACAGCCTGTACACTCATATATCTCAGACTAATAATTTACCATCTTTCAGGACTACTATATCATCTATCACAACCTCTGATCCTTCTAACCTCATATCCTTAACCAGATCCCAGTGGATTGCGCTCTCATTAATCCCTCCCCCCCTCTTCTCTTTGTAGCTCCTGCCGAGAGCCATGTGGATCGTCCCGCCAATCTTTTCGTCAAACAAAGTATTTTTCATTCCT
>CAYNKT010000021.1:0-8252 GCA_964397885.1 uncultured Pseudomonadales bacterium | reverse complement strand
TCTTATAGTTTATTCCAAAGAGTGATGTTAGATTGAGGGAGTGAGAATAGAAGTTTTGACAAATTTGGGGCAGATATTTTTTGGGAGTATAGCTTTTTTGCTAGTGCTACCCTTTATGTGGATATACCTACGGATATTTAGAGCAGATCTCGAAATGGAAGTAGATTACTAGGTTTAAGTTTTAAGCTCAATCTGTTCGCCGGCCATTTTGTTGATAAAATGGGAGTCGTGCGAGGTATAGAGAATACCACCTTGGTAAGAAATGAGCGCATTTTCTAGCTCTTCGATAGAGGGCAGATCGAGATGGTTGGTCGGCTCGTCGAGGATTAACAGATTGGGACTATTGGCAAACATTTTGATAAGTTGAAAGCGGGCTTTTTGACCACCTGACAAATTGGCGATTTTTTGCTGTCCATCCACCTCTGGAACGAAAAGATACTGGGATAAAAGTCGCTTGACTGTTGTTTCGGTTACCGAGACGCCCCGATCTTGGTAGACTTGAGAGACAGCTTGCTCGAGAGATAGGTGAAAGTACTGGGGGCTGATCTCTTGCTCGTACTGACCGATTCTGGTTTTTTTGCCGATAGTTATCTCGCCGCTATTTATTTTTGCCTGTGGTTCGACGTCACCATAGAGCGAGAGAATGGTTTTGACTAAAGAGCTTTTGCCAGCGCCGTTTCGGCCTTTTAGAAAGACCTTTTCACCGGTTCCGATAGTTAGTTTGAGGCCTTGAAAAACGGGCTGAGAATAGGCTAGCTCGAGATCTACTATCTTGATAAGCTGGGCAAGTTTTTCGGTGCTCTGTGAGGTCACAATATTGACGTTTTTTTCTTTGTATTTGTGGTAACCGCCAGCTAGTTTTTTGTCTAGATCGAGAACTGAATCCTGATCGATCCAGAATTCGGGTTTGACCATTGCTGCCTTGATTTTGTCGTAGTCTCTTTTCCAGTGGTCGTACTTGATCTTCCAGGCCTTACTTTTGGCTCGCATTTGCAGTCCCCAGTCTACCCTTTTTTTGGCTTCGGCTAGACGTTGAAGCTGAGACTGGTAGGCGGTTACGGAGCTCGTGGTGGCGAGATAGTTTTGTTTGAGATATTTGGCGTAGTTGCCTGGATAAGAATAAATTTTTTGGTCTTTGAGCTCGATAATTCTGTCTACGTGCGCCAGGACATCGCGGTCGTGAGAGACGATCAAGATACCGTTTTTGTTGTTGTCTAGCCACGAGATAAATTGCTCTTTCCCCAGGTAATCCATGTGATTGGTCGGCTCGTCGATAAGGAATAGGTCTGCACCGGAATACATCATGCGGACTAGCTCTACAAATCTTTTTTCGCCACCTGACAAGCGGGAGAGGGGGGATGAAGCTAACTCGTTACTTATCTGAAAGCTCTCCAAAGTTGCGAGGATTTTGTCGCTTATGTGGTAATAGCCATGTGTGGAGAAGTACTCGACTGCCTCGGAGAACTGGTCTAGGTCGGTGAGGGTACCGCTTTCGTAGTTTTCGATGACACTAAGGCATGACTGATAGTTGGGAATGCTGGAGTAGATATAGCCAAGTGGAGTGAGGTCATGACTCGGCAAATGCTCTTGTTTGGTGAGGACAGTACGGAGATTTTTGCGCCTGCTGATTTTGCCCTGGTAATCGTGGTCAAGATCACCAAGAATATTGAGGATAGTCGATTTGCCCTGGCCATTGCGGCCGATTAAGGCGACTTTTTCCCCTGAGTCGATGTGGAGACTTAGGTCGGTGAAGAGCGTTTTGGCGCCGATCACTTTGGATAGATGTAGTGCAGAAATTAGCATAGGTGACACTATATCATGTTTGCCTCTGGGAGCGTGATAAAATGGCTTTATGAGTTTATCGGTCGGGATTGTCGGGTTACCAAATGTGGGGAAGAGCACGCTGTTTAATGCACTCTTGTCCAAACAACAGGCATATGCAGCCAACTATCCCTTTGCAACGATCGAGCCAAATGTGGGGATTGTGCCGGTGCCGGACGAGCGCCTGACTAAGCTCGCGGAGGTTGTTCACACGGAGGTTATCAAGCCCGCAACTGTCGAGTTTCTTGATATCGCAGGACTTGTCGCGGGAGCCTCACAAGGTGAAGGGCTAGGGAACAAGTTTCTCGCTCATATTCGCGGAGTGTCGGTTATTCTGCATGTTGTGCGGGTATTCCCTGACTCCGAGATTGTGCGGGAGGGGAGTGTTGAGCCAAAGAGTGATTTTGAGACCATTAAGCTAGAGCTAGAGCTTGCTGACCTAGAGATGGAAGAGAGAAGAAAAGAAAAACTTAAGAAGAAAAATGAGAACTTGGAAGAGTTGTCGCTTTTTAGGGATAAGCCAAGCATTATTGTGCTTAACGTGGGAGAAGGTGACCTGGCTCACGCTAGCGAACTAGAGAAAAAGTACGCCAGGGAGATAGGGGTAGAAGCGGAACAAGTAGTGGCAATCAGCGCAAGAGTCGAGGAGGAGCTCGCAGAGCTTAGCGAGAATGAGCGGGTAGAATACCTAGCGAGTTTGGGGGTTTATGAATCTGGCTTGCAGAAACTTATCAAAAAGGCGTACCAAACACTAGGGCTAATGAGCTACCTAACAGCAGGGGAAAAAGAGGTGCGGGCGTGGACAATAGTGCGAGGTACCAAAGCTCCCCAGGCAGCTGGCGTGATCCATACTGACTTTGAGAAAAAGTTTATCTCGGCCCGTGTGTGTAACTATCCTGACTTTGTGCAGTACGGCGGGTGGAAAATGGCTGCGGAAAAGGGAATGGTAAGACAAGAGGGGAGAGAGTATCTAATAAGGCCCGATGATGTAGTTGAGTTTATGATAGGCGCTTGACCTCCCTCCGGCAGGCAGGTACAATACCCCCTATGAATACATACGAACTAACGATGATTTTCCCCGAAGCGGGTGAGAAAGAAAAGATAGTAAAACAGGTTTTGGAGTTTGTGAAAAAACACAAAGGTGAGGTCGTAAAACAAGAGAGCTGGGGCGTCAAGACGATGACCTACATGATCAAAAAGCAAAAAACAGGCGACTACGAATATTTACTCATGTCACTCCAACCCAAGGATCAACCAGAACTCGCCAAAACCCTGTCACTGACTGAGGGTATACTCAGATATTTGTTTGTACGCGTCTAACTGAGGTATGTGGTATAAAGTACTAAGTAAATAGTTATTGGGAAACTTGGCCCAGGAGAGGAAAAATATGTCATCTAGATCGCTCAATAAGGTAATGTTAATAGGGAACTTAACCCGCGACCCAGAGCTAAGATATACCCCAAGCGGTACGGCTGTTGCGACATTTGGAATGGCGACAAACCGGGGATGGACGACTGACGCAGGAGATAGGCAAGAGGACACACAGTTTCACCGAGTGGTCGCGTGGAGCAAACTAGCCGAGATCTGTGGACAGCTACTATTTAAGGGACGCAAGGTATTTATCGAAGGTCGTTTGCAGACTCGTAAATTTACCGGTCAAGACGGTCAGCAACGGGAAATTACCGAGATAGTGGCTGAGAACATGATGATCCTGGATAACCGCATGCGAGACGGCCAGGCAGCCCCAGTCGAGGCGGATCCTGACTTTGTTGGTGTTAGCGAGGCGCCAGCTGCCGTAGAACCAGCAGACGAAGAGCCAGCCAAGGCTTCTAAATCAACAAAAGCTGCCAAACCCGCCAAGACCGAAGAAGCGACGCCAGAGCTAACGGGTGACGAGGTCAACGTCGAGGATATTCCGTTCTAAATGACCAAATATCAATTTACAATTTATTAGCAGTAAGGAAATATGCAGAAAAGAAGAATTATAGAAAAACCTGTCGAAAAATCTGATGGTAGCCATGTTTTTGACTACAAAAAGCCAGAAGCACTACTTAAGTATGTAACTGATAGGGGTAGGATAATCCCGCGATCTAGGTCTGGCTTGACTGCCAAAGAACAGCGGGCGCTTGCCCAGGCTGTAAAAAGAGCGAGACAGCTTGCCATGATGTCTTTTGCAGGTTAATGTTGCCGATATGGAAGAAATCTTAGAACAGGCATCGACAAAGAAGCGTCTCAGTTTGAGACTGCTACGTAACTTTTTTCTTGGACTGGCGTTTGGCACCCTGATATTCACTGGTGGGTACCAGACTGCGCTAATCTCAACTGGCAATAGTCCCGATCCGCTTGTACAGAGATTTGTAGGATCACCCACTGCCGACCAGGCCGAGGGTGCTGACTTTGCTAAGTTTTGGGAAGTGTGGAGACGTCTTGAGAAAAGCTACGTTGATCCAACTAAGCTAGATTATCGGGAGATGACGTGGGGGTCGATCGCTGGACTCGCCCAAAGTCTCGGGGATCCATATACACAGTACTTGCCCCCAGAGGAGAATAAGGCAGTGAACGAGGATCTAAATGGGAGTTTTTATGGTGTGGGGATCGAGCTCGGATATAAGGATAGTACGCTGGCGGTCGTTGCGCCTCTCTCTAATACTCCGGCTGAGCAGGCAGGAGTAGAGGCGGGAGACCTAATTTTGCACATTAAGGACGAGAGCAGACAACTAGATGAGGATACGGCAGGGATGACCCTGCCTGAGGCTGTAAAACATATCCGGGGTGAGCGCGGGGTGCCAGTAATCTTGACCCTTTACCGAGATGGTAAGGTCGAGCCATTTGAGATTGCTATCAAACGTGATGAGATAGTGGTGCCGAGTGTAGAGCTGACTTATGCGACAGAGAATAACCGCAAGATCGCCCACCTAGAGCTTCATCGTTTTGGCGGGAGGACTGACAGAGAGTGGAATGAGAAGGTCGCAGAGATTGTCGCCAATAAGGTCGACGGAGTGATACTGGACATGCGCAACAATCCGGGCGGATACCTAGACGGCGCGGTGTTTGTCACGGGGGAGTTTTTGACTGAGGGTCTAGTTGTCAAACAGGAGGGGAGAGGCGAGTCGGAGGTGTACAACGTCGACAGGAAGGGGAGTCTTACCAAGATTCCGCTTATTGTCCTAGTTAACAAGGGCTCGGCGTCGGCCTCGGAGATCACGGCAGGAGCACTCCAAGATCACAAGAGAGCAAAAATCGTGGGTGAGACGACGTTTGGTAAAGGCACGGTGCAGGAGGTACAGGAGCTATCTGACGAGTCTAGCTTGCATGTCACTGTCGCCAAGTGGATAAGACCGTCGGGGGAGTGGATCCATGATATTGGCGTGACACCTGATGTTACCGCCAAGGATAACCTAGATACGAAGGATGTGGATGAGGCGCTACAGGTAGCCCTAGAACAATTTGAGTAAGGTAGAGTTTTCAGTTGAACTTCAGATTGAGCGTGATATATTAATAGGCACATTATGCGAAAGTTTATGTTGGGATTACTAGCTGGAGTGTTTTTGATGCTCGTGTTTGTGGCGGGAGGAGTGTCTGACAGGATGTGGGGGTTGCCTTTTATCGATGGTCTTAATAGTAGTGAGAAGGCTATCTCAGAGAAAGTGAATCAGAGAATTTTGACCGAGGAGAACGTGGTGACTGAGGTTGCCGAAAAAGTCTCAAGCGCGGTCGTGACTGTGTCGTACAAACAAGAAACGCCGGTTATGGAGCAGTACTTTTTGGATCCATTTGGGATGTTCCGGGGCTCTAGGCCGAGCGGGGAGGTGGATACCGAACAGGTGGACATAGGGACTGGGTTTGTGGTTGACCAGGCTGGACTTGTGGTAACCAATAAACACGTGGTGGGTAGCGGCACCGCGGAGCAGTACAAGATTATCATGAAAGACGATACTGAGTACCAGGTAGAGAAAATCTGGCGTGACCCAGGCAACGACCTAGCGATCCTCAAGATAGGAGCTAACTCCCTGCCAACCCTCGAGATGGGTGATAGCGATAACCTCAAAGTTGGGAATTTTGTGATTGCGATCGGGACGGCGCTAGGGGAGTTTCGACATACTGTCACTACCGGGGTGGTGTCGGGACTAGGGAGAGGCATTACGGCGGGCGACTCGATGGGCGGATTTTCGGAAGAACTGGAGAACGTGATCCAGACTGACGCAGCGATTAATCCGGGTAACTCGGGAGGACCACTACTTAACTCGGCAGGACAGGTCGTGGGAGTCAACGTGGCGGTTTCGCAGGGCGCTAATAATATCGGCTTTGCCTTGCCCATTAATGTAGTCAAAGCAAGTTTGCAGACATTTAACACAACAGGTCAGTTTGATCGAGCTTTCCTAGGGGTGCGATACCAGCTGATTACCATGCAAGTCGCACTGCTAAACGAGGTTCCGGCGGGGGCGCTAGTCCGCGAGATCATCCCAGGATCGAGTGCAGACCTAGCTGGGATTAAAGTAGGAGATATTATCGTCGTGTTTGACGGGCAAAAAGTGGCTGACCTTGAGGGAGGACTTGCTCAGCTAATGCTACCCTATAAGATAGGGGACAAGGTACTGGTTGAGATATATAGGGATAATAAGAGCCAGACGCTGACCGTGGAGTTAAGGGGAGAGAGTTAGTATTTGATTGTGGAGGGTAGTTAACAAATCTGTGAGGTTACCTTCGAGGATGGTTTCCAGATTGTGCCAGGAAATATTGATCCGGTGGTCGGTGACGCGGTTTTGGGGATAGTTGTAAGTTCTAATTTTTTCGGCTCGCATGCCACGTCCGACCGCACTGCGTCTCTCGGAGTCCAGCTTTTCTAGCCTTTTTTCTTCTTGATTTTCCCATAACTGTGCACGAAGGAGGTCAAGGGCTATCTCGCGATTTCTTTGCTGGTAGCGCTCCTGGGTACTAACAATCGTTATAGCAGTCGGCTTGTGAATAAGGCGTACGGCAGTGCTAACTTTGTTGACGTTCTGGCCTCCATGTCCGCCAGCCCGGAAAAACTGCCACTCTAGGTCTTCTTCGTCAACTTCGATTTTTTTGGCATCGACTTTGGGGAGTACGGCTATACTGGCTGTTGAGGTGTGGATGCGTCCCTGAGACTCGGTTGCTGGGACCCGTTGAACACGGTGAACACCCGACTCCCATTTGAGCAGTCCATAGGGGCCGGTAGTGAGGTCGCCGAGCGTTATTTTGCCGGTAAAGATAAGAGTATTGTCGTCAACAAACGCGTACTTGAGACCAATCATGTCGGCATAGCGCATGTACATACGCTTAAGGTCTTCTGCCCAGATCTTGGCTTCTTCTCCTCCAGCACCAGCCCGAAACTCGACTATTGCGGGACGCGCATCCTCGGTGCTATATGCCGATTTTTCGAGCTCGTCTAGCTCAGTGAGCAGAGTTTGGCGATTTGAACGGAGAGCGGGGAGCTCTGACTCGGCAAGTGCGCTCAACTCGGGGTCGGAGGTGAGAGCCTGAGTCTCCATGATTTTGTTGTCTAGCTCTTGGAGTGCTCTCCCGAGTCTAGCTTTGTTCTCTAGTTCTGCTAGTCTTTCGCCGATCTCGGCAAGATCTTTGAGACGAGAGGGATCTGATGAAGCACTAACTAGGTCGTCGTATTCTTTGACAATGGATAGGTAGTCCATGGGGATAGTATATAGCTAATAGTTAATAGTATATAGGAGATAGCTGATCTAGAGAGAGGAGGCAGCGCGGATGTCTGAGAGAGTGGTGGGGCCGGTCTGTGAGTTTTTGCGGTCTTTCTTTTTCTTTTTGCCGGTGGCACTTGCTTGTTTGGCCTGGTATTTTTCGACCCGTCCGAGCGCATCGACAAACTTCATCTCACCCGTAAAGAAGGGGTGACACTTGCTGCAGATGTCAGGCGTGATATCAGCTTTGGTCGAGCCAGTTGTAAAACTGGCACCACAAGCGCACTTGACAGTGATCTGGTTGTAGTTAGGGTGGGTGTTCGACTTCATGACATCATTATATCATCGGTACTTGTGTTCTGCCAAGAGGACGCCGAGAACGATAACGAGCGCGGCGATAACCTCGATTGGGCTAGGGAGCTCTCTTAAGAGAAAGTAGGCGGCAGGGAGGGCGACTGCGCCGTGAATGTAGGTAAACAAGCTGGCCTCGGAGGCTTCGATTTTGTCTTGGCCGTAAAGATAGAGAGCGAGGGCGATAATGCCGCCAGGGAGCGCCATGTAGAGAACCGGAAAAATGATAGCGGGAGAGGCAAAAAGGGAAAGAGGGGGGAGAGAGCTAGTAAAGAATAGGTAGGAGGCAAAAGAAACCAGACCAATCCAGTAAGATAAAGCAGAGAGTGCTAGCTTGGAGATGCCTTTGTAGAGACGTTTGGCGATAATAAGGTAGGCTGCCCAAAGGAGGTTTTGGAGGACTAT
>CAYNKT010000020.1:0-8641 GCA_964397885.1 uncultured Pseudomonadales bacterium | reverse complement strand
CGATCCGAGTCAATTAACCCCCCGATCGTGGTTCCTACCCAACCACCTACCGCTCCCTCCGCCACCGCCCGCTTTTGGCAGTCCGTCAACAGCTACTTCGCCCGTCTGTTCCGCTAGCAATCCAATCATTGACAAGTATCCGTTCCCTGTGTCATATTGTAATTATGCCTAGTCGTTTTTTACTCCGCAACTTTGAGCAAGGTAAAACCTACCATCTCATGCATCGCGGCAAACCAGGATACCCTCTCTTTAGCGACCCGTCAGACTACAAAAGCTTTGTCTTAACCCTCTCCTACTATCTCCGCTTCCCGGACGGGGCCCCTCTCTCTTGGGTTCCCCGCCTTTCCCCCAAAAATCTCGCCGCCAAACAAGGGGCAGCCACCCGCCAAGGTGTTCTCCCTTGTACCCTCCACGCTTTCCTCCTTCTCCCCGACCACTTTCATCTCTTGCTCACCGAAGATCGAGCCGACGGCAAAGCCGGTATTAGCGAACTCATGCGCCGTCTCAGCGTCGGCTACGCCATGACCTACCGTAACAAGTACGGGGGCGCTGGCACTATCTACAAAGGCAAGTACAAAATGACCACCGTCCCAAGTAGCAATCTGGGCAGCCTCGTCAACTTTTTTCACAACCACCAACTTGTCAATAACACCTATACCAAAGACCCTCTTCACAGTAGCCTCTCTGATTACTCGGGAGTCTCTCGGAGTTGGCTCAAGCCCTTACCAGTTACCGGCACCCAGACCGACGTAACCAAGCTCACTCTCGATTAAGCTTTTTTCGGATCAATTTGACAACATTTCTCGTTATGCTAGCATGGATACTATGTCCAGGAAGAAGCGTGTTTCGAGAATGGTCAAACCCATACATCTAATTATCTTGGCAGTTGGCATTATTGGTCTTGTTATCTCGAGCATCACCTACACCAATTCAGTTACCTACCCCGCACTCGTCGAAGAGGTCCTTGGCGTCACCGGTCGCGCCTACTACATCTCCCCCACAGGTAGCGACAGTAACGACGGACTCTCACCTCAAAAACCTTGGGCATCTCTCGATAAGGCTAACTCTGCTGCGCTAGAGCCTGGCGACGGTCTCATTTTTGAGCGTGGAGGTACCTGGACAGGCCGCCTCACCATCTCCCGCTCTGGCAATAGTACCCAAAATGTTTATGTAGGCGCCTATGGAACAGGCAATGCCCCCACCTTCCGTAATCCCGGTGGCACCTGGAACCACGCCGTTGAGCTGCGTGGTGACTACATCACCGTTCAGGATATCAAAATTATAGACACCCTCGAAGCCTGTCTCTCTCTTGAGATCGGTGCCGACTACAACACTGTCAAACATGTCGAGGCGGAGCACTGCGGTCAAGCCATCTTGGTCCGCGGTACCCACAACCTCCTGACCGGCAACTACCTCCACGATGGCGTCATGGTAGTTAACACTCAGGGTGGTGACGATGACTTTGGCAGTAACGGCATTGTGATAAGAAGTAGCGACAACGAAGCTAGCTACAACCGGATTACCAACTGCCGTGTCCCTAGTTACGACTATGGCTTTGATGGAGGGGCCTTTGAACTCTACTCCACCCAAAGTACGCCCAGTAACCTCGACAACAACTATCTTCATCACAACTACGTCGAAGGCTGCGATGGCTTCCTCGAAGTGGGGGGCAAAAATCCCAAGACTGCCAAAAACAACATTCTCGCCCACAATATTAGCTACAACAACAAAAAATTTGGCGGTATTCACAATGGCACTGGCACCGGCGGATTTTCCGTCGACGTGCAAAATCTCTTAATCGAAAACAACACTATCGTCGAGACCGAGCCGGATGCTAAGCACATTTTTTGGATCTGGTCACCAGCAACCGCCGCAACCATTAATTTCAAGAACAACATCGTCGTCTCTGGCGTCAAATTTGGCGACAGCAACCAAGTCGGAAAAATCAGTCACAGCAATAACTTGCTCAATATGTTAAACGGAGCCAAAAATCCCCTCTCAGGCGAAAAATCCGGCGACCCGCTCTTTGCCAACATTAACAGTCGCGACTTCTCCCTCAAATCAGGCAGCCCCGCTGTTGGTCTCGGCGCTAACCTCAGTTATGCTCAAACTGGCCTTGGTGGCAACCCTCCTGCCCAGGCTCCTACTCCTACCCCCACCGCTACCGCCACTCCGGCTCCTACTGGCACTCCTACTCCCACCCCGACCACTACCCCATCTCCCTCTCCTACTCCCACCATTACTCCTTCTTCTACTCCTTCCTCTACCCCCCATCCCAGCTGGACCCCAAGACCAGACAATGACCAACCCCATATTTCACCCTCCCCCACCCCTCGCAAATTTATCCCCTACCACTTTGGCGATCGGTCTAGCTATGAGCGCAGGCTCAAATGGATGGAGTATTGGCGCTCATGGTGGAAACGCTGGTGGGAAAACAGGTGGCACAATCGTTAATATGCTTTAATAAGTATATGTCTCGCTTTCGACTCAAAAATGGCTTTACTCTAATCGAAGTAATTATCGTTGTCACAATTCTCGCTTTCCTTGCGATCGTCCTCCTTTCCACCGTATCCAAGCAGCGTGTCAAAGGCGAAGATGCGCGAGTCAAAAGTGATCTAGAACGGCTCAAAATCGCTTTCGAGGACTACTACAACGACAACAACTGCTATCCACCAGATACTTGGTTTGACGAGGCATCTGACTGCGGCTCAGGTAACCTTAGTCCCTACTTAAGTAGCATCCCTTGTGACTTCCGTGACGGCGTCCCCTACCATCTTGATCATCCAGAGGGGGGTACTTGCGGGAGCTTTGCGCTCTATGCCAACTTTAGAAACGAAGAGGACCCCTCCGCCTTTGACGTGACCTCTCAAACCGGCGGGAGCTACAACTATGCAGTGAGCTCGACCAATATTAGCCTCGGTGCCCCAGACACTGGCGGCGATACTGGTGGCGAGACAGATGGCTACTACTGCTCTGCACAGGGCAACTGTACTACTATCCCCACTGGCCGCACCTGCTCCCCCACCTTTGCCGACGCCGACTGCGGTGGCACACCGACCAACAAATGTCCTCTTAGTGATGTCGATCCCGACTGCAATTTGTGATATAAATAGTATATGAAGTTTTCGACAATTGTACTTGCGTTAGCTGCCGCGCTCTCTCCCCTTTTTTTCTTGCCGTTTTTCCCCTCCCCGACGACCACCCCCAAGCTCGCTCTCCTCGTTCTCACTGTCGTGCTACTTATCGCTAACTTTAGCACTCAGATTTTTGCCAAAAAATCCCTTACTATTCGTACTTCGCCACTCACTGCTCCCCTAACTTTTCTCATGGTAGCTCTTGGCATCGTCCTCCTTACTACCCTAGAAGGTCGGGGAGAGGCTCTAGCTGGCAAAGGCGCCCTCTACTTGGGCAGTGTCACCCTGGCCTTTTTTCTCACCAAAGAGACCTCCCAAGCCAAGCATTTTATTCTCACCTCGATTCTTGCTGCTACAGGAGCGCTTGCCATTTTCTCCCTGCTTCACTTAACCGCACTCTACAATCTCGCCTCCCTCCCTCCTTTTATGCAGTCCCGCACCTTCTCAACTTCAGGCAGCCCTCTCGCCGCCCTCACCCTATTCTTGATCTCTCTTCCTCCCTCCCTCTATCTCGGATACAGGTCAGCTAGAGGAGTAGCCAGATATTTTTACACCGCACTCTCGATTATTCTCGTAGTCGCCTCGGTCTCCTACCTTTCTCTCATGTTGCCAGGTGGCGAGCTCGCTCCCACTCTCCTTCCCTTCCGTGCATCTTGGTTTAGTACGCTCGAAATCTTAAAGTCGCTTCGCACTGCCCTTTTTGGCGTCGGGTTTGCTAACTTCTCCTCCTTCTTCACCACCGTCAAACCACTGTTTCTTAATAGCACGCCATTCTGGAATCTCACTCCTGCTTCGGCTAGCTCCGAGCTTTTGCACATCGCAACAACCGGCGGTCTACTTACCTTGGTAGCGCTAGTTATGGCATTCCTACCGGCTCGCTCGGCTCTCAAAAACGGGTTTCTGCCTGCACTCCTGCTCTTTGTCGGCGCTCTACTAGCCTTCGTGATTGTCCCCGCCTCGATCCCAAGCGTTATCTTTCTCTTCCTTTCGCTCGGTTTGGCTGTCAAGTCTAGCGAATCTAGATCTATTAGTCTTAGTAAAAGCCTCACCTACCTCCTCGCGGGAGGGAGTCTAACCCTCGCGATCGCGCTCACATACTTTTACGGTCGCCATATCCTTGCCGAAAATCATCTCTACGAAGCAGATGTAGCCAAAAGTAGTAGTGATGGCCAGACCACCTACGAAGAGTATCTCAAGGCTATAAATCTCGCTCCCCAGATCTCTAGTTATCATCTCTCCTACTCACTCCTCAATCTCCAGCTCGCAGCCGGGTTGTCACAAAAACCAGATATTACTGAGAGTGACCGTAGTACCATCGCCACCCTCATCTCCCAAGCAGTCAGAGAAGCCAAGCTCGTAACTACCTTGCGACCAAGCTCCGCAACCGCCTGGACCAATCTTGGTAGCGTCTACCGCCAGCTCATTAACGTAGCAGGCGGAGCCGACCAATACGCGATCGACAACTACGCCCGCGCCGTTAGTCTAGATCCGGCAAGTCCTGCTCTTCGTGTCGAGTATGGCGGGCTATTCTATCAACTAGCCAGCAGCACTTCTAGCGACAAACCAGAAGAAAAACAGGCTCTCCTCGCCCGTGCTTACCAGGAGTTCACAACCGCCGTCCAGCTCAAGCCCGACTACGCTAACGCCTACTACAACCTAAGTAAGGTACTAGAGTCTAGTGGCAACATCGCAGGCGCTCATCAGGCTATGCAAAAAGTCGTGGCTCTCCTTGATCCGACCACAACCGACTACGCAACCGCAACTCAAGAGCTAGACAGTCTAGAGGCACGTCTCCCCGCAACCAGCTCCGCAACCCTGGTAGAGACGCCCTCAGACGAGACAACCCCCGAGATCTCCGAGCCCTCCCCCCTTCCCTCTCCACTCCCAGGAGGCCCCATCATCTTACCAGAGGATGAGCAGTCGCCCACGCCTAGTCTGTAACTTTACAACCTAGTCTATATTTGCTTGAATACAATTATGGCACTTACTCAAAAAGACCTTCAGCTTATTAAAGAAACACTCCAACCAGAGTTCAATACGCTCGGCAATCGCATTAGCGGTATAGATGTGCGCATAGACAAGCTAGAAAAAAATATGACATCACTCAAACGTCAAAATCGTAAAGACCACAACTCAATTATCAATATATTAGATAGAGCAGATATCAAGCTAGGGAAAAGAGTCACCAGGATAGAAAATCACCTCGGCCTCCCCCCATTTAATCCAACTTTGTAGTAAAATACACCCGTGAGTCGCCTAAAGGGCAACTCCGTTGTCAGGGCCCTTAGCTCACTTGGTAGAGCGCTTCTATGGCATAGAAGAGGTAAGCGGTTCGATCCCGCTAGGGTCCACAATATTTTCGAGTCCTTCCCCCATCGCCGCGCTAATCCAGATCAAATCCTTACTCGTCTCTTCCTTAAACTTTTTACTTATTGCTGGTTGCTGATCTCTATCAACTAACTCCATCTTATTTACAACCACCACCTCCGGTTTATCCGCCAAAGCATTGGCGTCGGCGGGCTTCTCCTTATCTCCCCTGTCATACTTCTTAAACTCTTCCCGCACCACTCGGTAATCCTCAAGCATTTGTTTGGCATAACCTTCAGGGTCCGTCCTTGTAGGGTCTGGTGCCAGCACATGAACTAGTAGTTGCGTCCGTTCCAGGTGTCGGAGAAACCACGGCCCTATCCCTTTACCTTCCCATGCATCCTCCACCACCCCCGGTACATCAACCAGTACCAAACTACTCGGTTTGTGCAGTTCCGATCCTTGCGATAGCGAGTGATCGGAACTTTTCCCCCCGAGCACCAAAACTCCCAAATTGGGCTCGAGCGTCGTAAAAGGATACCCAGCTATCTTGGGGTTAGCTCTCGTTAGCGCTTTTAGTAGACTAGATTTACCCACATTCGGTCTCCCCACTATCCCTACATCTGCCTTAACCTTGAGTTCAAGCAGTAGCCACTTAGCCTCTCCATCTTGCCCTGGCTCCGCCTCCATCGGCGTTTGATTAGTCGAGCTCTTAAAGTGATCATTTCCTTTACCTCCTCGTCCTCCAAATCCAGCGACAAACTCCTGTCCATGTTCGTTCATGTCCGTGAGTAGCTTCCGCGCACTCATTAATTTCTCAAAATTAACCCTGTCTCTCAAATTAAATTCTGAGTATTCTGCAGTAATCTGGTACACCGTTGTCCCCACCGGTACCCGTACAACCATGTTCTCTCGGTCCTCTCCGTGCATCTTCTTGATCATCCCGCCCTCTCCGTGTTCTGCCTCAAATTTTTTCTGAAAATTAAACTCTACTAGCGACTCTAGATTTTCGTCGGCCCGAATGATTACGTCGCCTCCCTTACCTCCATCTCCTCCGTCAGGTCCCCCCTTAGGCGCAAACTTTTCATGCCGAAAAGATACCTTACCAGCTCCCCCGTCTCCTGCTTTGATGTAAATGCGTGCTAGATCTTTCATCTTACCAGAGATTATACGCTACTACTCAGTCACCGACTCTACTCCCTCAGCCCCACCAGGTACTGCTATCATTTCCGGTGCGTCAACTGCATTAGAAAATGTCTCAAGAGTGGATCCTCGGTACAAAGGCGTCGTATACCCAGACGAAAACACCAATCTGTACACCATCCAGAGCGTAACTACGAGTACAAAAAACAACATGAGTAGACCAGTGAGCGTGAGGTACCAACCCCACGATTTTTTGCCAAGTAGTAGCCGCAGTATCGAGGCCACAACTACTGCAAGTAGAACTACCGCTCCGACCACGATCCCTATTTCCTTAAGATACAACTTGTATCTAGAGGTCGAGGTTTTGATCTCAAAGGCAAAGCTTTTTCCCGGCATTATCATGCTCTTATAGCGGATCACATATCCCGTCCCAGCTTGATCAAGAAAACTTCCCATATAAGCCATGCTCGTCTTGTCTGCAAAATCTAGTCTAGGAGCAGGAGAAGGTGTTGTAAATTCTGCCACCATACTATCCCACCCTATTGGTCCCTGGTCATAAACATCTCTCGCATAAACTCCCTCAGGCAGATATACTCCAACCGAGAGGTTTTGCACGATTGTCTCGCGACTCCCGGTCTCTATTTTTAGCTCTCTCCCCCAAAAGCCCTGCTCCCCGCTCAAGTCGGGGACCACAAAATAAAGTCCTAGCGATACGGGCGTAAGCTCAAACTCTGAGCTCACCTTCCGTTCGGGTATCGTCAAACTCACCTTGTCCCCTTGTTTATCGGTAGTAGCCTCGATCCAGTCACTCCCCCACCTTACACATCCATAAGGATCACTTACCTCCATACAACCATTGTCCCGGTACCACCCATACACTTCTCCCGTTACTCCTTGCGGTAAATTAATGCTGTACACTCCTCCCTTGGGGTCCATGCTCACTCCGTCAATTCTCACAAACACGTCCGCTCCCTTGTCCTCTCTTACCGCAAATGTATAGTTATGACTCTCGAGATTATTCGGCAAAATCCCGGGCATCCGCCCTATGGTCGTCTCGCTTTGTGCGTACGCGACCCTGATAGACATTAACGACATCAAACCTAGAAAAATAACGAGCCAACTCTTCCTCATTAAACTAATCCTATCACTTGATTTTTAGTTCTGCAACCAGTGCGCAGTGGTCAGATATCCCAGATACAATCCGCACATCACTCACCTCGTATCCTGGCGTGCTCCAGATATAATCCACCACTACCTCAAACTTGGACCTACCTTCCCTTTTGGCTCTATGCAACTCATAATCAATCGTCGTCACAATCTCGGCCGGTACATTATCCTTGTATTTAGTTGCCAGTTTTTGATAAGCTCCGTTACCACGTGGGATATTAAAGTCGCCACACAACACTAGTTCTCTACCACCGAGTCTAGTAAGTAGCCTGTCCAAATGATCATGCTGCTTCTCTGTCTCGCTCATCTGGGGTGTCCAGGTAAAATGGGTTGCATAAATTTGGTATCCCGCTACCCAAGCGCCCGCTACCGCCGGTCTGTGTGTACCAAGACCAAGCAGTGGGATATTACTTGAGTCTCCGCCGTCACAATAAAACCTCTCCTCTCCTTCAATCGGGTGTCGACTCGCAAGCGTGACCCCAAACAATCTACCATCTGTTAAACAAAAATTAGGGACAAATACCCTGTACTTATATTCAGGGATCAAGTTCTCAAGATCACTCTCTCCCACTTCTAGGGCAACGACCACATCCGCCCTCTCACGCATGACAATTTCCCGCACCGGCTCTAGATGTTTATCGTTCTCAACATTTATACTTAACAGCTTCATAGGTGATATATTAGCACCATCTATGCCATTTTTTGCCGATGTCTACACTCTCGTCAAACAAATCCCCGCAGGACGAGTCACCACCTATGGCGAGATAGCTCGGGCTCTCGGGACTCGTGACGCCCGGCGCGTCGGCCACGCACTTCACGCTAACCGTGATCCCGGGACTCCCTGCCACCGCGTTATCAATAAACAGGGCAGACTAGCTCCGAATTATGGC
>CAYNKT010000019.1:0-8768 GCA_964397885.1 uncultured Pseudomonadales bacterium | reverse complement strand
TCTTTGACTCGCTTCTCCAAATACTCTTTATTGTTAAGACTACTATCCTCCAATATCTCCTCAAACAAAGTGTCGAGGATCTCACCAATCTTTCTCCCAGCACCTACCCCCAGTATCTTCATCACATCATTTCCATCAATAGCTAGATCCTTGAGGGATAGTGGCTCATAAAACTGTTCGCCGATCCGCTTTTGTAGCTCCGTCAATCTCCAGCTCGTTGCACGGCTCCCACCCCCCACTCGGTCGCCAGTCCTTAGTGCCATCATGTCATGGATATTTTCTTTCCCCACTCGTCTGATAAATCTCCTAATCGATGCATCAGTCATCTTGGGATCGTACACAAACATATGCCACCGAACTAAAGTAAATACTTTGTTTTGATCGTTTTTGGCAAGCCTCAATCTCTCGGCAATTTTTTTGGCTGTCCTCGCCCCCGACACCTCATGATTATAAAACGTTACCCCTCGCGGCCCTTGTTGTTTTACGACAACTGGCTTGTCCACGTCATGTAAAAGCGTGGCCAAGCGTACAACTGGGTCAGGAGAGGGACAGGCACGTAGAGCCTCGACCGAGTGAGTAAAAACGTCGTAAATATGATGACCCGCTTGCATGACTCCTTTTGTAGCCATTAGTTCTGGCATTACGACGGAGAGTATCCCCGTATTAGCCATGAGCAAAATCGCATCTGCTGCGTTTGGCGAGCCGAGGATTTTTATAGTCTCAGCTCCTATTCTCTCAGAGCTGATATCAGCTAGATTCCCTGCCTTGGCACTAATCGCCAAAAGTGTCGCACTTTCTATCTCAAATCCTAGTTGTGCGCTGATCCTAATGGCTCGCATTATTCGTAGTGCATCCTCCTCAAATCTCTCCTGGGGATCTCCCACCGCCCTAACTATTTTTTTATCAATATCCTTTTGTCCCTCATACGGATCCACCATCTCCACTGCGTATTCGTGTATTCGCTCATTCGTGCATTCGTGTACCCTCAGTGCAATCGCGTTAATTGTAAAATCACGCCGCTTAAGATCTTCCTCTACACTATCACCCCAGGTAACAGTGTCAGGTCGCCGTTTATCAGTGTAGCCATGCTCAGATCGATATGTCGTTATATCAAATACCTCCTCGTCGGAGCAAGACTCATCAGCTAGCTCAAACTGCGCCTTGAGGTGCTTGCCGGCCACCATTACCGTCCCGTAAGCATTGTCATAAAAGCTCTCATTAAAAAGCGGCATCACTTGTTCTGGTGTCGCGTTAGTCGTTATGTCCCAGTCTTTGCACGGGATCTCAAGCAAGGTGTCGCGGACCGCTCCGCCTACAATATATGCCTCGTACCCATTTTTGTTAAGCTCAAAAGTTATCTTCGCTGCCGCCTCGCTAATTAAAAGTTGCATGAGGTCATTATATCCTAAGGGTAGGGTATACTGTAAAAATGAAGATTGCTCTTGGTAATAAAGGCGATAGGTCGCTCTCCGCTAGTGACATCCTCGAACTAGTACTATCGAGCCGTGGTATTAGAGACGCCCATCAAAGAGAATTATATCTCGCCCCTCCCTCCCCGGAACTAGAGTACTTGATACAAGAAACAGGACTTAGTCGCCCTGCGCTCGTCCAGACCAAAACTTTGTTAGAAAAAGCCTTCTCAGAAGGGCAGGATATCTTGATCTTTGGTGACTACGACGCCGACGGATTAACCGCATCCGCAATCATGTGGAAAACTCTCTCCTATCTTGCTCGGGCAAGCAAAGCCCGCGTCATGCCCTTTATCCCCGATCGCCATCATCATGGTTATGGTCTCTCCGAAAAAGCTCTCAAAGACATTATGTCAGGAGATGCTTTTAAGGACACCGCCTACCCAGATTTCTCTCCTCACCTCATTATCACAGTCGACAACGGCATCGTTGCAGTCCAAGCAGTAGAGCTTCTCAAACAAAGTGGTATCTCCGTAGTCATAACCGACCACCACCAAATAGATGTACGTCTCCCTCCCGCCGATTGCATCGTCCACTCAACAGTGACCTCGGGAGCCGGTGTCGCCTGGATTACCGCGCTCTACTTATCTAACAACGACCCCAGTGTCAAGGATCTTGTAGGACTCGCCACGATCGGGATTGTTGCCGATCAAATGAAGCTACTCGGTGTCAATCGAGCGATTGTTGTAGAAGGTCTGCAAAATCTCGCTAGTACCAAAAACCACGGATTGCGGGAGCTAGTACAACTTGCGGGTATAGGGGACAAGGCGCTCACTGCCTACGACATTAATTTTGTCATTGCTCCTAGACTAAATGCAGTTGGTAGGTTGGGTAACCCAGTAGATGGTCTCCGCTTACTTTGCACAACAGACCTGGGTCAAGCCAAAAATTTAGCAAATTTAGTCAATACCCTCAATCAAAGTCGCCAGCAAGTTACCCAAGAAGGGATAACCCACGCGCTCCAAGAAAAAGTCGAACACAAAATAATTATCTCTTACTCTCCCGACTACCACGAAGGTGTGATAGGCCTCATAGCTGGCAAATTGGCAGAAAAGTACTCAAGACCCGCACTTGCGATTAGTCTCTCTGAGGTTGGTAAAGGCTCAGCAAGATCTGTCGAAGGTGTTAATATCACTGAGTTGCTACGTCAATTCTCCGACCTTTTTCTCTCGGTTGGAGGACACGAGCAAGCAGCAGGCTTTAGTTTTGAGCCAGCTCGAATCGAAGAAATTCGTGACACTCTCTACAATTATGCAGACCAGAATATCGACGAATCTCTCCTCGAAAAAACTCTACATCCTGATCTCGAGTTATCTCTCAAACAGGCAGGGATGACCCTCGCAGAGCTTTTCAAGAAGCTAGAGCCATACGGCATGGGTAACCCCAAGCCCACTTTTTTAGCGCGTGACTTAACAGTTATCGAAGACCGGATCCTTGGTCAGGATGGTACCCATCGTAAGTTTGTTGTCGAGCAAGAAGGTACAACCCGCCAGGTTATCTGGTTTAACGCCGCCTCGGAAGTCACCAAAGACGAGCGCATTGTGACAATAAAAGAACTCATCTTTACTCTAGACATTAATTCATGGAATGGACGAGATTCTGTTCAACTCGTTGCTCAATATGTTAGAACTTGATTTTTCCCGCTTTCCTTTAGAAAAGCGTGTGCTCTATAGCCTACTTGTCTTGATAACCCTCCTCTATCCTGGCCAAAACAAACTCCAACAAAGTTTTGTGCACGATGGTCCGCTCCGCGTCTATGAGCTACCCACTATAGAGTTTGCTGACTATGCAGTAAACGATGGGGTACAAGCCCCCTTGATCTCGGCAACTTCTGCGATTATCCAGGATGTAGACTCAATGTCACTTTTATATGCTCACAATCCTGATTCGTCGCTTCTTCCTGCCTCCACTACCAAGATCATGACGGCGCTTGTTGCGCTTGACCACTATCAGTTGTCAGACGTCCTTACAGTCACAGTCGAAGATCACTCGATAGGTTCCACCATTGATCTCGCGCCCGGCGAGAAAATTACTGTCAAAAATCTTTTATATGGACTCTTAGTCGGCTCGGGCAATGACGCAGCTATGACTTTGGCAACTCACTTTCCTGGTGGCTATAGCGCCTTTGTCGAAGCCATGAATCAAAAAGGAGCTAGTCTCAATCTCACTCGCACCAAATATCAAAACCCCTCCGGGATCGACCAAGCTAATCACTCAACGACTACTCGCGATCTAGCCATCCTTGTCGCCCACGCCCTCTCCTACCCAGTACTAGGCGAGATCGTGGAGACAGCTCGCATAGTGGTCTACGACCAGTCAGGTGAGATAGCCCACGTGCTTAACAATACCAACGAGCTTTTGGGCGTAGTTCCTGGAATGAAAGGCTTTAAGACTGGCTGGACCGAGTCCGCCGGGGAGTGTCTAGTGAGCTATGTCGAGCGAAATGGTCACAGGATTATCACGGTTGTTCTGGGGTCTCGTGACCGCTTTGGCGAAACCACCGCTCTTATTGATTGGGTTTTTGGTCATCACACCTGGCAAAAGCTAGAATAAGCGTTTATAATCAACTTATGATCAATAGAACCAAGCTCAGCGAGCTAGAACCTCATTTGGGCAAACAAGTAACGGTAGTAGGGTTTGTCCACGCACTGCGCAACCAAGGAAAAATTGCTTTTCTCCGCCTTCGCGACCGCTACGGATCCGTTCAAGTTGTTGTCCCCGCAAGCTCACCGTCTTTTGCTGTAGTTAAGTCGCTCTCCTTAGAATCCGTCGTGCAAATCAGTGGTTTGGTCAAAGCCGCGCCTCAAGTACCCGAAAAACTCGAGATCGAGTCTAGCACGATCGAGGTTCTTTCTCACGCCTCTCCCGAGCTCCCCATTCCCGTCGCCAAAGAAAAGGGGGCAGAAGAGGTCGACATTACCAACCGACTCGATTGGCGTTGGCTAGATCTGAGAAATCCCGACAAACAAAAGATTTTTGATGTCTGGACAGTACTAGAGCAGGGTTTCCGCGATGAGCTGATCGACAAACAGGGATTTACCCAAGCTTACGCACCCGCGATCATGAACGCACCAAGTGAGTCTGGCGCAGAAGTATTCGAGGTAAAATACTTTGACCGCAAAGCTTATCTTGCTCAGTCACCTCAGTTTTACAAACAAATGGCTATGGCTGCCGGGATGGAGAGAATTTTCATGACAGGTCCGGTATTCCGCGCAGAATTGAGCTTTACCTCCCGTCATACCACCGAGTTTACCGGTTGGGATTTTGAGATGAGCTACATTGACTCACATCACGATGTTATGGATATGGAAGAAAAAGCCCTTGTAACTGGCTTTACTAAACTAAAGAAAGAGCTGCTTCCAGACTTGGTCATTCCCAATGTTCCTTTCCCACGCCTCCCTATTTCTGAGATCAAAGAGATTCTTGGTAAGAAAGGGATCAAATCAGAAAAATCCGGTGATCTCTCACACGAAGAAGAGAGAGAAATTGGGGAATACGCCAAACAAGAGTTAGGCTCCGAATTTGTCTGGGTTATCGACTATCCACACGAGGGTAGAGCTTTTTATCACATGAGGCATGAGGATAAACCACAACTCACCAAAGGTTTTGACTTGTTGTACAAAGGGCTTGAAGTTACGACAGGTGCTCAGCGTGAACACAGGATAGATGTCTTGGAGACGCAAGCACAAGAAAAAGGTTTGACTCTAGACGGCATCAAAGATTACCTCAATTTTTTCCGATACGGCTGCCCTCCGCACGGTGGCGTAGGGATAGGTCCGGCAAGAATCGTCATGCAAATTCTCGACAACCCAAGCGTCAAAGACGTGACTTTCCTCCCTCGCGACGTTAAGCGCATCTCTCCCTAACTACTCCACCCATGCGTCGGCGACTGCCGGCACAAACCCCAAAAACTCATCTTCGGTCTCAAATACATACACCGGCTGCAAAAACTGCTGGGGTATATCGGAGTCGTAGTAGGCTAGATACACGTCCCGCACTACCACACTTTCTGTTCCAGGAGTGCTCTTGGCGACAAATCCGCCACCCTTTTGCATTCTCTGCCAAGCTTCGGCCACACTAATTAGTGGGTACACCGCCGAAGTCTCTAGCTCTACAGGGAAATAATTATACTCAAGCGAGACAAACTGCTTGTCGTCCTCCCGCTGCAACGCCAAAACAGCTGAGATCAGTCCCTTGTCAGATCTCGGGTTAATAACTTTGATCTCCTCGATATTCTGTCGGTACAGATTAACTCTCACAAAGTGTGCCTGAGAAAGTGATACCGCCGTAACCAACTTGCCATTTTCGGCTCTCAAATTTTGGACTGTCGGCTCTCCACCTTTAACGTCTTCGGGGAGAAGTGCGAGTCTCGAAAGAATATTCTCCATCCGGGTTATCGCTTGCTCCTCATTATAATAAAGCGTCGGGATAGTGTAGCTAGGATCATCTTGCCATCTTCGGTCTAAGGTAAAGGCGCCAGTAATAATATTAATGGTAAGCGAAGATGAAACTGGATCACTACTATCCCACCGGTAATCAGTATCAGATAGCTTAACTGGATCCTGGATAAAGTCCAGTCGGGCAGCGACCGCCTTTGCGTTATCATACGCCAGGAGGTTGGGCTTTTTGATCGGCATAAAGTACACCCGAAACTGCGTATCCATCTTGGCTGGCAGACCACCCGTCCTTGTCTCAAGCGAGTAAGTCAATGTCGGTTGATCTTTTTGGGGAAATATTAGTTTTGGCAGCTTGCCATACTTCACGTCAGGAGGGGGGGGGGGAGGGGGATTAAGTTTTTTGTAATAGGCGATGCTAGCAGTTAAGATCACTCTCCCCACGATCAAAAATACCAAGCCGATTCCGCCATACTTGATAGCTTTTCTTGCGACAATTGCAGTCTCACCTAATGTCGACATATATGGCTAGTATATAATAACTTTATGACTATTCGTACTCGTATTGCACCTAGTCCTACCGGCATCGCTCACCTTGGTACCGCCTATACCGCCATGCGCAACTGGGCTCTTGCCAGGCAGCAAGGGGGCAAGTTTCTTATTCGGATCGAGGATACCGATCGCGAGAGGTTTGTTGAGGGTGCCGTCCAAGTTATCTTTGATGCTCTCAAGTGGCTGGGCATCGATCACGACGAGGGTCCTGATGTAGGTGGTCCCCACGCTCCCTATACTCAATCAGAGAGACTTGCTATCTATGTAGAGCACGCCAACATGCTGATTAAGCGGGGCAAGGCTTACTACTGCTTCTGTACCAAGGAGAGGCTCGACGAGGTCAGACAGTCCCAGCAAGTAAACAAAGAGCCACTAAGGTATGACAAACACTGTCGCAGTCTCGATGAAAAACAGGCTCAGGCACTCGTCGACTCTGGCAAATCGTATGTTATCCGGCTCAAAGTCCCAGAAACTGGTGTTACCGTCTGTCACGATACCGCCCGTGGTGAGGTTAGCTGGGACAATGCAGGTATTGATGACCAGGTTCTCCTCAAGTCCGACGGTTATCCTACTTATCATCTAGGTGTAGTAGTCGACGACTATCTCATGGGGATTACTCACGTCATCCGCGGCGAAGAATGGTTAAGTAGTTCTCCCAAACACATCTTGCTTTACCACGCCTTCGGCTGGGAGCTCCCCAGTTTTACTCACCTCCCAGTTATCAGGAACCAAGATCACAGCAAAATGAGCAAACGCAAAAACGATGTTAGTATCCTTTCTCACCGTGATCGCGGATACTTGCCAGAAGCAATCATGAACTTTATGGCACTCATGGGGTGGTCTCATCCGGAGAAAAAAGAGGTCTTCCCCATGACTGACTTTGTCAAATACTTTACCCTCGAACGTGTCACTATGACAGCTCCAGTATATGACCTTGTCAAACTCAACTGGCTTAACGGCCAGTATATTAGAATGTTACCAGATGACGAACTCGAGGAACGCCTACTTGCCCCGAGCGGAGCTAAAGGCGAAGTGGGGTTTGTTCCCTCAGATTGTCCAGCCTCAATGGTAAAGAGCCTGATTCCGCTCATACGAGAAAGACTTGTTACACTCAACGATTTTGAACAATTGACCAAATTCTTTTATCGTGACATCGTGGTCGATCAAGACCTTTTACACAAGAAATCAAACCTTGAGCAAGTGAAAACTCAGCTAACCATATCCGTGAAAACGATAGAACAACTTTCTGACTCAGAATACACTCCTACTAGACTAGAACAAGAGTTTCGCAAACTCTGCCAAGATAGCGACTGGAAACCCAGTCAGTTCTTTATGATGTTGCGTATCGCAGTAACTGGGGAGCGCGCCACTCCTCCACTATTTGATACCATGGCAGTCTTAGGCAAAGACAAAGTTATCTCTAGACTCAAGAATACAGGAGTGTAATAATCTCGTTTAGGGTGACTAGTTTTATTTCTTCTTCATTCCTTTTTTTGAGCTCTAGTTTTTCGCCTGTCTTCGCCGATACAACCACTCTATAGGGATTGCCAATGAGATCCGCATCAGCAAGTTTAGCTCCCGCGTTAACGTCATCACGGTCATCGTACAGGACTTCGATTCCTGCTTTTTCGAGTGTCTCGTATACTTTCTCTGCTTTTGCTTTTACTCCTTCGCTATTTCCCGCGATCGACACTAAATGGACTTGGAAAGGCGCAACCGACGCCGGCCAAATAATCCCTCGCTCGTCGTGGAACGTCTCAACCAGCACTCCCATTGTGCGGCTTATCCCTATACCATAGCAACCCATCACGGGGTAGATTTTTTCGCCGTCCGTGCCCGGTATCGTTAAATCAAATGTCTTGGTGTATTTTTGTCCTAGGTCAAACACATTCCCGACCTCAGCTGCCTTGGCTGGCTGTAGTTTGCTACTACTGCATCTCGGGCAACTATCACCTTCGTGATATTTGTCGATATCATCGATATTCACGCAGTAGTCGCAGCTATGACAGTACAAGATCCTCGCTTCGCCGGCTTCAGTTAGCACCTCAAACTCATACGAGAGTTTTTCCGTAAACGCTCCACCCGACGCCTCAGTTACCTTGGCAGTGAGATTCATCCTCTCAAACACTCGTTTATATGCTTCTTTTGCTTTTTGATAAAACTCATCAAAATCTTTTTGTGACGCGTGCCAACTATACAAATCCTTCATCAAAAACTCCCGACCCCGCAGAATCCCCGACTTGGATCGTAGTTCGTCACGAAACTTCCAGTTAATATGATAAATCGAGAGTGGGAGATCTTTGCCGCTGTGGATCCATTCTTTGGCAAGAGGCGTTACTGTCTCCTCATTACT
>CAYNKT010000018.1:5723-9122 GCA_964397885.1 uncultured Pseudomonadales bacterium | reverse complement strand
GACCATGTCAGGCTCTTTCATGCCACGGGTAGTGAGAGCAGGGGTGCCGAGGCGGATTCCGGACGGGTTCCATGGTTTGCCTGTTTCGTTAGGGACGGTGTTTTTGTTGGCGATAATCCCGTGTTTTTCTAGTTCGATCGCGGCGTCTTTGCCGGTCCAGCCACGACTGCGCAGATCAACGAGGACGAGGTGTTTGTCTGTTCCGCCACTAACAACATCGAACCCTTGTTTTATAAGCTCATTAGCTAGAGCCTGGGCGTTACTAATAACTTGTCTTGCGTAAACCTTGAACTCAGGGCTCTCTGCCTCGTGGAGAGCGACACCGATACCTGCTATTGAGTGATTTTGCGGTCCGCCCTGAAGGCCGGGGAAAACGGTAAAATCCAAGAGTTGTCCCACTTCGCCTTCGGCTACGCTCGGGACGCTCATTTTTTTATTGATAAAAATGAGCGCACCTATGGGGCCGCGAAGAGTTTTTCTTGTAGTCATGGTGACAACATGGGCATGGGGAAAGGGGCTCTCGTTAACTCCGGCTGCGACAAGGCCCGCTTCGTGGGCGATATCTGCCATGTAGTAGGCACCGACTTGGTCAGCTATCTCACGCATTCTCTTGTGATCGATCTCGCGAGGGTAGGCGGTGCCGCCGCTAATCAAGATCTTGGGCTTGACCTCTAATACTCTTTTCTCGACCTGGTCATAGTTAAATACTCTGGTCTTAGGGTCTACTGTATAAAAATGGGAATCGTAGAGACGAGAAGTAAAGCTGATGGGCTTGCCCTCCGGCAACTTCCAGCCGTGACTTAAGTGTCCTCCGTCGTAGAGATTCATGCCCATCATGCGGTCGCCTGGATTAAGAAGGGCTGCATAGACTGCAAAGTTGGCGGTACTACCGGTTACCGGTTGGACGTTGACGTGCCAGACTTCGGGATCTAGACCAAATACTGATAAAGCCCGTTTTTCTACCAAGCTTTCGATCTCGTCAATATATTGGTTGCCGGGATAGTATCGCTTAAATGGCTGGCCCTCGCTGTATTTGTTCATGAGGACACTCCCGACTGCCTCGCGGACGGCGTCACTGACAAAGTTTTCGCTAGGGATAAGCTCTAGCTCTTCATGCTGGCGCTTGTCCTCGGCCTGGATAAGATCGTAGATTACGGGATCGGTTTGTTGTAGTGCGGATGTCATAGGGAGATTATAACAGCAGTGTTGAGTGTTACAATTTGGAGATGACCGATCCTTCGACAAGCTCAGGACAAGTAATACCCAAGTGGAATATAGGACTTGACTCCCCGCATCTTGGAAGGAGTGAGTTTGTTCGGTCAGACGGGACGAGTTTTTGGGCGTTCTTGAATAACTCTAAGATTGTATTTAACAAAGATCATTTTCCTTTTTTGTCTAATCACAAAGTGCCGCGAGTCAAGCGACTCTTTGATTTTGGGGAGTATCTTAATTTGTCGGGCAAAGGGGAGGCGCTAAGCTACCTATACCATGGTCTTGGCAAGGCTTGGAACTATGTCGGGCCAGTCCTCGACCAGGAGCTGCCGCATGGGTTTAATGACCATACAGACCGCCATACGCTTTGGGTGACGTCGACTGCGGTCGAGCTTCTTCAGCGAGCAGGGAGGAGCTACAAAAACGGCGGTGGGATGTATGACTCGCGTACCGAAGTCATGAGTACGCTCGTGGGGATGACGCATGATCTGGGGAATTTTGTGGACAGGCACGAGCACTCGATGTACTCGGCGTGGCTGCTTGCAAGGTTGTTTTATAACCATGCACCTCACGAACTTGAGTGGAGGGCGGCTTTGTTTACGATTCTTTTTCATGAGGAGCCGATGCTCGCCGACCTGGGGGTCAATCTTTTTGACGGGATGCCACTGCAGTGGGCGCTAATTGCAGCGGACAAGATGCATGTGGGACGAGAGCGAATAGGTGACCGGTCGTACGCGTCGGGGATCGCAAACCGGGCACTAGAGGAGGATGTGCATATCCTTCTTAATACTCTCATTGTCCGGAGTGCCTGGATACTGTCTGCCAAGAACTTTGTGTGGCATCTGGACTTTTCGGTGGAGCAGCTCGAAGAAAAAGTCGAGAGCTTTACTAATGGTAGCGGGAGGATCTGGGTGCCTGACTCTTTTCATATGGAGTTTGTAAATGGTGGTAGGCCGTATAGGGAGATATTTGCTGAGCTTTTTGCGAATGTGTATGAGGCGCGGATACGGATGGCGGCGACATCGATATTCTTGCTATTCCCCTATATCAACAAGTTTCAGATATATTTGACTGATCAGAAGAAGGGTGGGGAGATGAGAGTGTGTGAGGTAGTGAGGTGATCATTTTTTGTGCTCGGCTCAGTCAGCCTGCGCAAAATTTGCTGTGAAAGATACACCTGCACCTTTTAATTGTTTGTGAGTTAGAATGGAGATATGAAATTTGATGGAAAAGCATTTGCCAGCGAAATAGAGCAGAAGGTGATAGACAAGGTTCGGAACCTTGCAGAACAACCGAGGGTGGTGAGTATTTTGGTAGGAAATCCTTCGAATCCCTCAGGACAAGTTGATCCGGCGAGTGAGTTGTACACCAGACTTAAAAAGCAAGCAGCGGAGAGGGTGGGAATTCAGTTTGAAGTTATCAAACTTAGTGAAAAGTTAAAAGTTAAAAGTTTAAAGAATAAGATCAAAGAAATTGGCGAGAGAGAAGAGGTGGATGGGGTGATGGTGCAGTTGCCTGTCCCGGGCCTACAGGGACCGTCCCTGAAGGAGGTATTAGCCGGGATACCGAATGAGAAGGATGTGGATGGGTTGAGATATCCAGAGTCTAAAATATTACCTGCAACGGTGAGAGCGGTACTCTATATATTGGACGAGATACAAAGTTCTGATCACTCGTCCATTCGACTGCGCTCAGGACAAGGATCAGAACTGATCTGGAAACAGAGGTTTGTTGTTGTTGGATCAAGAGGGGCAGTGGGGAAACCATTAGTAAGGGAGTTAGGCAAGCAGGGGGTAGAAGTGTTAGAAGTGGAGTGGGATACACCAGAAAATGAACGAATGCAGAAATGCAAAAGTGCAGATGTGTTGATTAGCTGTGTAGGAAAACCGGGACTCGTAACTGGCGAGATGGTCAAAGATGGTGTGATCGCCATAGACGTAGGGATGAGCAAGACAGAGGACGGCGTTGTGGGGGACATGACACGCGAGGTCTACGAAAAGGCAAGCGTGTCTGTTGAGGTTCCGGGGGGAGTGGGGCCTGTCACTATTGCATCACTAATGGCGAACGTGTTAGATTTTTTGGCATGAACAACATAAGTGTTGATCATTATGAATGGACCATTGAGGGGTGGGAGGCGATTGGGATTTTGTTGGAGGAACTTATGCCGCTTTTAGGAGAGGGTATGGG
>CAYNKT010000018.1:0-5713 GCA_964397885.1 uncultured Pseudomonadales bacterium | reverse complement strand
CGAATGCTTCTGATATTTTGGTTAAGTTGTGATAAAATCCACTGGTTATTAAATGAACATCTAGAGACGACCTCCTGCTAAGGCAGATATCTTTAGAGGTGAGCCCACCTACGTTACGGCTATGGAAGGGCGAAGAAGGAGGAGAATATGCAGGATAATCAATTTCCAAGTCTTAAGGAATTACTTGAATCAGGGGCTCATTTTGGGCACTCTGTAAAGCGCCGTAATCCCAAGATGGATGACTATGTCTACACCGTGCGAAACGGTGTACAGGTACTCGACCTGGTTAAGACCAAAGAACTTTTGGAGAAGGCATGCCAATATCTCAGTGAGGTGGCTGCTGACTCTGGTACTATCCTACTGCTCGGGACCAAAGGTCAGGCAGTGGATGTGGTGCGTGAGGAAGCAACCCGGATCAAGACTCCTTATATTGTTAACCGCTGGGTAGGTGGACTCTTTACCAACTGGGAAGTGCTTAAGAAAAGAGTGGAAAAACTCGAGACGATGCGGCGTGAGATGGAGGAGGGAGCGTACAAAAAGTATACCAAGAAAGAACAGGTGCTCCTCAAGCGTGATATAGAGAGGCTCGAGAGGATGTACGGTGGACTTGTCGGGATGAAAGAACTCCCCAAAGTGCTGTTTGTGGTCGATCCAACTAGAGAAGATACGGCGATGCGTGAAGCCCGTGCAACTGGCGTCAAGGTGGTTGCGATCATCGACACTAACGGAGACCCCGAAGGGCTCGAAAGAATAATCCCCGCAAATGACGACTCACTAAAGACCGTCAAGATCATTGTAAAAGCTGTTGCCGCCTCTATCGAGAGCGGGATGAAGAAAGCTAGCAAAGCCATTAGCCACTAGTAATATAGTCATATAGGAGATGCTCAAATGGGAAAAGTAACTACAGAAGATATTAAAAAGCTGCGCGAGGAGACTGGCGCTGGGATTATGGACGTGCGCAAAGCACTCTCGGAATCAGATGGTGATTTTGAGAAAGCACGCGAGTGGATAAGACAAAAGGGTCTTTCGCGCGCGGAGTCAAAGTCAGATAGAGAAACAGGCGCGGGGTATGTGTTTACTTATGTACATTTTAATGGCAAAGTAGGCGCACTCGTTAAGCTCGCATGTGAGACAGATTTTGTCGCCAGAACTGACGACTTCCAAAATCTCGGCAAGGAGCTGGCTATGCAGGTTGCGAGTATGGGCGCGACAACCCCAGAGGAGCTACAGGCTCAAGATTATCTGCGAGACGCCAAACGGACGATCGCCGAGCTTGTCAAAGAGACTTCTGGCAAGACTGGAGAGAACATAAATATCCTGGCCATTGCTAAACTCTGATCTTAAATTGCTCGCTCCTCTAGGTTCGGTGTATCCTGCACCTATATACGCTCGCTAACGCTTGTGTTTTCAATGTTATACTTACCGTTATGTTGACCATCGTTCTATTGTCAGTCCTGATACTTTTACACGAACTCGGTCATTTTTGGGCTGCACGCAAGATGGGGGTCAAGGTCGAGGAGTTTGGGATTGGGATACCACCCAAGGCTCTTACTCTAGGTAAGCGAGGAGATACCGAGTTTACCCTTAACTGGTTACCGATCGGGGGGTTTGTCAGGTTGCTTGGTGAGAATGGCGACATGGGGATTCTTGCCAAACTCAATCCATTTGAGCGCCGTCGTGCTTTTTCGAGTAAATCTGCGTGGCAACGCGCATTTATCCTGGTAGCTGGGGTGACTGCTAATCTACTAGTTGGTGTGCTGCTTTTTACGATAATTTATTCGGTTCTTGGCGTACCACGGTTATCGGGACAGCAAGTAGTGGTAACGCAGATTGCCCCGGGGTCGCCGGCCGATATGGCAGGTATTACGACTGGTGATGTAGTTGTACAACTCGGCGACCACATGATCACAAGCTCGACACAGTTTGTGAGTCTTGTGGCAGAGAGCGGTGGGCGCGAGATCTCGCTAGGTCTAGCAACTCTCAACCAAACTGACGGAACCGTGTCCCAGGACTCCCGTCAGGTATCTGTACTGCCCCGTACTGATCCGCCAGAGGGGGAGGGGGCACTCGGGGTAGCTGTCACTGAGTTGCCGATACTAAGCTATGAAAAGAAGCCGTGGTATCAAGCTCCTTTTTACGGGGCTGTCGAGGGAGTTAAAGAAGCTTATGCTTGGACGAGAGTTATGCTAACGCTTTTTATGCACCCAGTAGAGCTTTGGAAGGGAGTCTCGGGACCAATTGAGGTAGTTAAGATAGGGCAAGAGCAGGCAGCGAGCGGGATCCTCTCCTTTATCCGTTTTGGCGGGATTATCTCTTTTAACCTAGCTGTGTTTAACCTGCTCCCATTCCCCGCTCTTGACGGGGGACGGATCGTATTTCTCTTTATAGAGAAATTAATAGGCAAGAAAAGGACTTCTAAATACGAGGGCTATGTTAACGCAGCGGGAATGATTGCTCTACTACTACTCATGGTTGTGGTGACTATAAGGGATCTCTCTAAATGAAGAGAGTGGTTGTGATTGGTGGCGGGACGGGGAGCTTTACAGTACTACGAGGACTGAAGAAATACGAACAAAATTTGACAATCTCGGCAATTGTGACGATGGCTGACGATGGTGGCAGTAACAAAGTACTACGCGACGAGTTTGGACTTTTGCCGACATCGGGGATAAGGCAGTGTATGGTCGCGCTTGCGCCAGACGAGGGACTGATGAGAGAGCTTTTTAACTATCGATACCACCAGGGCACCGGCATCGCCGGGATGACTTTTGGGAACCTGTTTATGGCAGCAGTTGCGGATATCGTAGGATCACAAAAAAAAGCGATTGAAGAGACGTGCAAAATCCTGGGGGTCAAGGGGACGATTTTGCCGGTAAGCTACGAAAACACATCGCTTCTTGCAAAGTATGAGGACGGGACGGAGATTTTGGGCGAGCATTACATCGACATCTCGTCGCCACGGGTGCGCAAGCAGCGGATCGCCAGTCTGAGGACTATACCGCAAGCAGAGGCATCTGTTGAGGTATTATCAGAGATTAAACAAGCTGACCTAATCGTGCTAGGACCCGGCGACCTTTATACCAACACAGTCGCCAATTTGGTTGTAGGAGGAGTGGGACGAGCTATTGAGAAAAGTCACGCAAAAGTCGTGTTTGTCATGAACTTGATGACGAGACCGGGAGAAACTTACAACTATACGGCGGGTGATTTTTTGGACGACATGGGGAAGTATCTTGATAAGTCGAGAGTTGACGTGGTGGTTGTTAACAATGATTTCCGGATTGACCCTGAGCTTTTGACACTTTACCGCCAAGAAGACTCGGTGCCGGTCCTGGATAATTTGGGTGAGAAGTGGGGAAAGGCAAAACTTGTGAGAGCGCCTCTACTATCTCACACCATGCCAGAAAAGCAAAAAGGTGATACTACCGAGCGTAGTATGGTGAGGCATGACTCGGACCAACTCGCGAAAATCTTAGTTAACAGTATAGAATAGGGATATGAGCAAGATTATAGTTACCCATGTTCACCCAGATTTGGACGCTATTATGAGTGTGTGGCTCCTAATGCGATTTGACCAATCGAGGTATGGTGACGCGGAGCTGGCTTTTGTACCTGCCGGGAAAACCTACAAAAATAATAAAGTCGATACCGATGACAACATCGTACATGTCGATACGGGGATGGGGAAATATGATCACCACCAGCCCGGATCGTACGGGACTTGTGCTAGCGAGCTTATTCTGGCGTCGCTTCTAAAAGATGGCTTTGTGAAGCCGGATGACCAGGCAATACGGGCAATGTGCACGCACGCGCGGAGCATCGATCTTTTTGAGGACTGTTACTACCCGGAGGCAAGGGAGCCGCGGTATGCTTTTACACTGCCAGAAATCATTCCTGCTTTGCATAGGTTGCAGATCCATGATAACGAGGCAGTCACAAGAATTATCATGGTACAGCTTGATGGAGTCTACCAAAAGCTGAAGGATTGGTACCACGCCAAAGAGGAGATCACAAGAGGCGAGGAGTTTAGCTCGGTGTGGGGCAAGGGGATCGCGGTTTACGCGGGATCTGACGACGTACACAAGGTGGCGCAGCGAGCGGGATATGAGATTGTGGTTGTCGCGGATCCTAAGAGCGGCTACGTAGGGATTAAGACTACGCCCGCCGTTACAAGGCCGCTCCAGATTTTGTATGATAAAATAATCGCGGTGGACGGCCCAGAGAAATGGTTTTATCATAACTCTGGACATATGGTGTTACACGGGTCCGACAAAGGTCCGATGCCAAGTCCATCTAGTTTGACAATAGAAAAGATACTCGAGTTTATCGAGCAAGTAAAGTGAAAGCGGGAGTCGCCACCGCTAAAACCTAGGCGACCGAGGGAGGTGTGTTTATTAAATGCCAGTAGTTGTAAAAGCCAAAAAAGACGAGTCAACCGATTCGCTCGTGCGCAAATTTAAGAAAAAAGTTTTGATTGAAAATATTGTTGACGAGGCTCGGAAAAGACAGTTTCATGTGTCTCCGTCGCTTGTACGAAAAGAGCAAAAAAACGAGATCCGACGCAAGAAATATGTCGACCGAATGAAGCGGATTGCCTCGAGCAAAAAAGGAAAATAATGGATCTACTAACTAGACTCACCGAGGATATGAAAAGTGCCATGAAAGCGCGGGACTCGGCACGGCTTTCTGTAATCCGCATGCTCGTTTCTGCTGTCAGATATGTGGGAATAGATAAAGGTCAGATGACGGATGACGAGGTCATCAAGGTTTTAGTGAAAGAAGCTAAGAAGCGCCGAGAAAGCATCACTAGTTTTCGCGATGGTGGACGAGAGGAGCAGGCAAAACAAGAGGAGTACGAGCTGACGGTTATAGATGAATATCTCCCCAAGCAAATGTCCGAAGTGGAAGTTGAGACAAAAGTTAAAGAACTTTTGCAGAATAAAGATGTAAGAAGTCAGAATATGGGACAAGTAATTGGAATGGTAATGAAGGAGCTCGGGGGGCAGGCGGATGGGAAGCTAGTTGCAAAAATTGTAAATGAAATTTTTGCAACAAGTTAGCTATCGCAAGACACGCTATACATAGAATATGATAAGTATTAATATCCTAGCTGATTCTAAGTTTCCGGTTGATAGGAATGCACTTAGGCAGTACCTTGCTCGTGTGCTTGCCAAACATAGGCTCACGGATAATGTGGGAGTAGATGTCATGATCGTGGGACGCCGTAAGATGAGCGAGCTGCATAGGACTTACATGGATTTGCCGGGAGCAACGGATGTGCTGTCGTTCCCACTCAATGATCCGAGCGATGATCGGCCTTTTGTCTCGTCGCCAGATGGGGTGTTGTATCTAGGGGATATCGTGGTGTGCTATCCGGTTGCGGTGTCTTATGCGTTTGAGAAGCAAGTTACGGTGGATACAGAGGTACAATTACTTGCCGAGCACGGGCTTATGCATCTTTTGGGATTTCATCATGAGTAGCCAATAGCTTATGGCTTATAGTATATAGCGTATAGTTTGATAGCTTATGTTCTCTATGAGCTATGAGCTATTTGCTATAAACTGGACCTATGAGTCTCTATCTTAAATACCGTTCTAAAACAATTTCGGAGCTAGATCTTGCCCAGGTACGCGAGACTCTTAGCCAGATTATCCAGAGCAACACTCTTTCTCACGCCTATTTATTTACTGGTCCGAGAGGCTCGGGCAAGAC
>CAYNKT010000017.1:0-9153 GCA_964397885.1 uncultured Pseudomonadales bacterium | reverse complement strand
AGAAAGAGCTAGGGCTAATATTCGATCCTACAGAACTCTATGAGTATGAGAATGCCGAGGAATGCCTAATTTACTCGGAGAGTGAGCGAGAGTAGGGTACTGGTGCCCCCACCAAGAATCGAACTTGGATCGGAGGTTTAGGAAACCTCTGTTCTATCCGTTGAACTATGGGAGCTCACAATAGTTATTTTAACCCAAGTCTCTTAATAAGTCTCGGATATATGTTTTAACTATTATCGATACACCTCGTCGTGGCTTCCAATATCGGTTAAGTATATCCCGTCGTCAATATATACAAAGATAACTCTCAGATCTTTTTTGATGGTTATACTCCATCTGTCATATCTGCTCCCGAGTTTGTGAAGTCGAAGAGATTTGTGGGTAGGGTCAGACAGATATAGGGCAAGTTTTTTGTCGAGCAATTGCCCTAAGGTTGAATATCTTTTGTTGAGTTTGAGGAATTTTTTCTTAAAAGCTGGATCGATGCTGATATGCATGCTTCTACTCTATCAAATCGGAGAAAGATTGGATAGCGATAGCGTCACCTTTTTGGTAGTTACTGAGAGATTTCTCAAAACGTTTCTCGGCTGCTGGACTAAGTTTGACGATAGTGTATTTGGGGGTAGTGGATTTGACAATGTTGCGGGTTGCATGACGGATTGCCTCTGATATCGAGGAAAATTCTCCAGATTTTACTAATTCTCGAAGTTCGTCGAGGAGAGGTTTGGGCAGTGAGATATTGATTGTTTGGTTCATTGTATGATAATCATACAATTTTTGTATAATCAAGTCAAGGGGTGATGTATTCGATGGTTTTTTCTGGGGTTAAAAAGTAGTAGGGGGTGTCTGTTGGGGGCTCTTTGATAGTGGTCAGCCCGAGCTCGACGTATTTGTCGAGAAGAGACTTGCCTGAGAACTGAACAAGGCCTTCTGGGGAGACGATGATGGTGTCGTACGGGGAGGCATAGTACATAACCTCGGCAAAGGCGGGGAGGACTGTGTAAACGGGAGCTGTACCTGGTTCTTTTTGCTCATAAAGTTCGATAGTTGCCTCTCTCATGCTCCGGGGATAGTTGTTAAAGATCACCCAGCTAACCATAACCTCCCCATAAAGTATGAGAGCCGTGATCACTAGGAACAAGGGCCTGGGGAGTGACCGTAGCGCCTGGACCGTGAGAATGAGGAGAGGGATAGCGGAGAAAATGAGATAGCGGTAGAAAAAGACAGGAGTAAAGACAAGCGAGACAATGGTGGGTAGAAGGGTGGGGATAATGAGCCAGGTAAGGAGGAATTTGTGCGAAAGGGCAAAAACGTGGTTTCGCCCGGATAATTTGCGAATTAATATATAGGCGAGATCGAGCAGGATAATGGCCGAGATCGTGTAGGCGAGCGGCTTTTGCCAGACGGTAGTTACATCACCACCTGCGACTCTCCACAAGAACTCGAGATGTGTCATGCTATTGATTGGTCCTATCCAGTAGCTGCCTTTGACAGAGCTAGTCTGTCCAAAGAGGGTAGGCAGCCACGGGAGCTGAGCTAGGAGGATGCCAAAAGCGGCAGGGAGCATGGGTAGGAGCCTTTTATGCTCAAAGAGGAGAAGGTAGAAAGCGTGAGACGCAAGGATGAACCAGGCATAATAGTGGGTATAAACCATGACTGCGCCAAGGGCGAGGTAAAGCAAGCGCCATGTGTATTTGCCCTTTTTTTCATCTTTGGCGCGCCAGAAGATATAGGCGGAGAGGACACTCTCGAAAGCGAGGAGGGCGTAGCTACGTGCCTCCATGGCATAGGTCAGGAGAATGGGGGAGAGGAGGACGAGGATGCTAGTCATATAGCTACTAGTCAGATAGCTTTTAGAAGAGTTTTTAGATTGCCAAAATAGTTTGACAAGATGAAAGGCGCCAACTGCGGTTAAGAGGAAAAAGAAGACCGAGATTAGGCGGACGGGGACTTCGGCAAAGCCAGAGGGGGCGCCAAAGAAATGAACGATAAAATAGTAGAAGGGTGGATGAAAGTCCTGGCCGGTAATTGCGATAATCTCCGAGATGGGTAGACGGGAGATGCCGGCTGTCCAGGCCTCGTCACCCCAAAAGCCACGGGTAAGATAGTTGGTGGTAATCCATGACCAGTTCATGGTTTTAGTGTAACCTATTTGAGCTTGATTGTGTAGAGGTTGGGGATGGTGTCGGGGGAGAACTGAATGCGGGTGACGAGCCTAGAGGCGTCGGGCCAAGAGTAGACAAAGTTATGATCAAAGGGGCCACCGTAGATGGTCACGCGGTTTTTGCCGTCGTACTCTAGGATATCGATGCCGGACTCTGTTGTTGCTACTAGGTGTGTTGAGTCGGGGAACCACTGGAGAGAGCCGACAAAGATGGGTGAGTACTGAGCATTGAGGAGTGACATGGACTCTCCGAGAGCGTAGCCGGTTTGGAGCTTTTTGTAAGACGCGGGAGTCGCGACCAGTGTCTCTGCCGAGTTAGTCGTGCTCATTGTGCTGAGAGCTATAAGGAGGAGCTTGGTGGGGGTAAAGATCTCGGAGTCTGGCGCAGCAGAACTAGCTATAACAAAGTTGCGGTCTTCTTCGAGATCATAGACGTACCAGCTATTTTTGGTTAACAACCTCTCCTGGGGTTGGGTCGAGGAGGCGGGGATGGGCGGCTTTAGCTCTATTGGTATCGTGACATCTGTCTGAGCTTGGTAGAGGATGCGATCTCCGTCGGGGGAGAAGTAGAGATTGGCGATCTCGCCACCCTCTAGTTTGTCCTGGAAAAAGCTTGGAAGCTTGTTGAGCCTGACTGTTTCTAGTTGACTGAGTTCTTTTTCCCAGTCGGAGAGAATGGTCCCGAGAGTGACAGTGACATCTTTTAGAGTAGCAAGGTCGTTAAAGCGGTCGGTTTCGAGCAGGAAGTGATCACCGCTCGTCAACTCGACTAGGATCTGACTGCCGCTAGGAGACCAGGTGTATTTGGCGTCAATATAGTCAATCGGACCGGAGCTGCGGGCGATCTGACGGGCGTTTTTGTTGAGCGAGATGGGGGACGAGCTTAGATCCTGGACATACAGGCCATTTTTGGCAACTGCAGAGGCGCTTGCGACGGCGTAGACAATGCGATTACCATCTGGTGAGGGGATGGGGTTGACTGCACCCGTAAAGGAAAGCGGTTCGAGTGAGGGGGAGGTGGGGAAAAGAGTGGCACTGGTTTGGGTAACAAGCTCTTCTTCGATCGTGAGGTTTTTGATCCAGGAGTGATATCCGTCTTTTTTGATCTCGACAGAGTATTCGCCTGGGTCCAGGTTGAGAGTGTTGTCGGTTGCGGTCGTGAGACGGCCGTTAATGTAGACTTCGGCTGCGGTGGGATATGAGTTAGCGGCAAGTAGGCCCGTACCTTTGATAGTGCCGGTTCTCGTGGGACGGTAGCCTTTGGCGTAGCGGATCATGAGAATGGTGCCTGTTACGATAAAGAGAATTGTGGCGGAAAAGATGGCTAGGCGGGTCCACTGGGAACGGTTCATTTTCATAGTTGTACTATTATATAGCAAAATGAATTATTTGTTGTCGTGCAGACGACTGCTGATCCGTTTTCTTGCTTGTGCAAGAAAATAGGATGTGTAAGAAGCACACCTCATTTTTTTACGCTCCTAATTCGAGGGAAGAACAGACCGAAGATTAAAAGGTCGTGGCGGATCCTGTTGCGTCGGGGGCGGCAAGAATGAGGTAAGAAAAGGGGACGTCAGATCCCACCGGAAAGTCGGTGTGAAGGGTAAATGATCCTTGAGTGACCTCGAGCCAATATTTTTTGGCGGGAGCGTAGTCTGCCAGCATGGTTACCGAGATGGGAGTTGCCCTGGAGATAGCTTGATTCTTGACCGAGACTTGAGATTTGCCTTTGAGAATAAGATCACTCGCTGCGATAAGTTTGGTGTCCTTTGGAGAGAGGTCAATGGGGGGACTTGTGAGGTCGATCCAGGTGTTGGTATATAGTCTCAAGCTCTTGGTACCGGCGTCAAAGTAAAGGGTGCCGGGAGTGCCGGTGGGGGAGCTACTGGGCGTAAAGACTAGTTTGTCGATAATAGAGAGTGGTTTGGGGGTAGGGGGAGAGGGGAGAACAGTGGGAGTTGTAGATTCAGGGGTTTTGGGGGAGAGGGTGGGAGTAAAGAGCGAGTGATAGATGCCGAGGGTGACCATCGTCACACCGAGGTTAATAAGGAGTGCGGTTGCGGTCGCAACTGAGAAGCGAGGCTTGGACTCGAGACTGGTTTTGGTGAGGGAGATGTTTTTGAGTGGTTGTGGGGTAGGGGTCTCGTAAGACGGGCTAACCTGTTCAGGAGGAGCGGACATTTGAGAGAGCTGGGTATAGTCGAGGTTTTCTTGCTTGAGCTCGTCCATTTTGTCAAGGAGCCTCTTGCGGGGGAAGTAGGTAGTGCCCGCGGTAACTAGCGGGTGAATCTTGCCTTCGTTCTCCCAGCGATTGACCGTTGCGGTAGAAACGCCAAAAAGCTGGGCAGCTTGCATATCGGTAAGCAGCTCCGACTTGCTGTCCACGATCCCGTGTTTGATGGCGTCCAAAATTTGTAGATCTTCGAGCGAGTAGCGACGCTGGTTGCCGAGCGTACGCGACGAACGAAATTTGCCGGACTCCTCCCATCTGCGGAGAGTTTTGGCAGAAAGACCGAGTTTGTCGGCTACGTCACTGATCCCGTAAGTTTTATCCATATATTATAGTTGGACATCCAGATAGATGTCCAAGTTTGTAAGTGATAAATACAGTGTAGTTGAGTGGGTAATATACTGTCAATAGCGAGTAATTAACGCATTGACGTGGCCTAGAATGCGGTAAATATTGTAAATACGCGTTTATTAACTTTTACCAGACAAGGTGAGTCGGTGGGTATACTTTGATCTAGTCGTCATAACTAGGTTCTTAGTATCTGGTAGAATGTGATTATGTTTGGAAAAAAGTTAGGGATTGATCTAGGTACAGCCAACTCTTTGGTGTGGCTCGTGGGGCAGGGACTTGTACTTAATGAGCCGACGGTAGTGGCAGTATCTATGGACGATATGCTGGTTGTGGCTGTGGGGAATGATGCCAAGACCATGCTTGGTAGGACTCCAGGGAATATCGTGGCTAGCAGGCCGATGAAAGATGGGGTAATTGCAGACTACGCAGTGACAGAAGCAATGCTTAAATACTTTATCCAAAAAGCGATTGGGAATGCGTTTTTGTTTAAGCCTGAGGTCATGATCTGTGTGCCTGCTGGCTGCACGCAGGTGGAGAGGCGGGCTGCACTCGATGCTACTCTCTCATCTGGGGCAAGACGTGCGTACCTCATAGACGAGCCGCTTGCGGCAGCCATAGGCGCGGGGATACCGATAGCCGAGGCAAGTGGAAACATGATCCTTGATATCGGAGGTGGAGCAGCCGAGGCAGCGGTCATTTCCCTTGGTGGAGTGGTAGCCCACAAGAGCGCAAGAGTAGGGGGGAACAAACTAGATGAGGCAATCACGGACTTTGTAAGACGAGAGCACTCGCTAGTTATCGGTGAGCAGACTGCCGAAGCAGTTAAAATAAAGATTGGGAGTGCAACCAAGCTCGCGAGGCCGGAAAGTATGCAGGTCAAAGGTCGTGATACAGTGAGCGGACTCCCGCGTACTATTACTTTGACGAGTGACGACGTATACAAAGCTTTGCAAAAGCCTCTTATGCAGATTGTGAGCGTGGTCAAGGCGGTGCTTGAGGAGACACCTCCAGAGCTATCGAGCGACATTATCGACAAGGGAATAGTAATGTCTGGTGGAACCTCCCAGCTCACGAATTTGGACAGTTTGGTGACTCGCGAGACCGGTGTGCCGTCCTATGTGGCAGAGGAGCCGCTTCTTTGTGTTGTAAGAGGTACGGGGAAGGCTATGGAGAATATAGATACGTATAGGAGAGCGCTAAGATAATTGCATAGTTCTAAGTAAGCTCTTTTTCGCTAGACTTACTTCTGCACAATCCTAATTATCTCTGATATACTTTGTTATTATATGAGTATGATTATCGGAATTGATGCCTCGAGAGCGTTTGTAAAAGAAAAAACAGGTACTGAGACTTATTCACTCCAAGTTATCAAAGAGATGCTCCGACTGCCAGCATCCCTCGACCACAAATTTGTGCTATTTGTCCGCCCAAATTGTGAAATACCGCTATGGTCGAGGCGAAAAAATGTCAAAATTGTGGTAATCCGGCTGCCGTACCTATGGACACAGATAGGGCTAGCTATGCAAACATGGCTACAACTTGGGCTTGATGTGCTCTTTGTGCCAGCACATACGTTGCCGGTCTTGAGAGACCCCAGACTACGGACGGTAGTTACTATCCACGGTATAGAGTACAAGTGGCTGCCTGAGTACAAGAACTGGCTCCAGAGGTGGTACTTGCCTTTGTCTACCCGGTACGCTGCAAAATCGGCTACGAGGCTTATTGTAGTTTCGGAAAATACCAAGCGGGATTTGCTAAATGAGATACATATTGATACACAAAAGATTAGTGTGATATTAGAAGGTTCGGACAATCAGAATACTCAGACAACCAGATTGTCAGATAGTCAGATAGCCAGAATACTGCGTAAATGGCAGCTAGACGACAATAAATACATCTTGTTTGTAGGGAGCTTGCAGCCGAGGAAAAATATCCCCAAGTTGATCGAGGCTTTTGCAGTGTTTTCCAGGCGTAATCCTGAGTATAAACTAGTCGTTGCAGGAGGCCTAGGTTGGTTGACTGGCGAGATATTTGCGGAAGCCAGAAGGCACGATGTTCAGGAGAAAGTGATTTTTACGGGTAGGATAGACGAGCGTGAGAAGGAAATATTGTATGACCAGGCTTCGGTGTATGTCCAACCCTCGGAGACGGAAGGGTTTGGGATCCCAGTACTTGAGGCGATGGCGAGGGGGATACCGGTTGTGACGAGCGATGGTGGGGCGCTACCAGAGGTAGCTAGTGATGCTGCGGTTATTGTGCCTCTGGGCTCTGGGTATGCTGATAGGCTGGCTAGGGCGATTGCCAAAGTAGTGCAAGATACGACGACGAGAAAAAAACTGATTAAAGCGGGGAGGGTGAGGTCTATGCAATTGACATGGAAAAAGTGTGCACAGGAGACGTTGAAAGTACTGACATCGCTTTGATACTAGAGGGTGATAATTGTAGGATAAATTAAGCTGCTATTTGGGGTGAGACAGAGAAAAAATGTAGGATGAGGGAAGGGATATAGTATAGAGATAGAATATAATATATAGAACAATGAATATAGGAAATTGCAGATATAATATGAGAGTAAATATTGTAATCAATATTGGATATTTGGCAACTTTCTACGCATAGTACTTAGTCTTGTAGTATATTTGACTGAGTTAGCATAATTTTGAGACATGGTCTTTATTATTGTGATACTTATGGGATAATAAATTGAGGTCAAATTGTGACCCAAAAATAGGGTTTTTGCAATCACTCTGTTCTTTGAGTATGATTAGATAATGAAAAGTCCAGGTGGTATTGCCGTGAGGGCTCAAAATTTGCATAAAAGTGCACTAGAAACTAGTGAGTTGGTGGATAAAAAGATGGATGAATCGATAGAAATATTGGGAGTGGTGATAAATAGCACTCACAGAAATCAAGTGCTAAGAAAGATGTTCGTCCAGAGGCGGGATATGTTGCATGTGGCGACGGTCAATCCGGAGTTTGTGATCACGGCGCGGAGTAACCAAGAGTTTGCCAAGGTGCTTGCTCAGTGTACCACAGTTGCAGACGGATGGGGGGTGGTGTGGGGTCTTAGGCTAACTCGGGGTAAGCTAGTGGAGAGGGTGAGCGGGGTGGAACTAGTGGAGGAAATACTAAAGAAAGCGAACGAAAGGCGTGAGAAAGTGTTTTTGCTTGGTGCGCGCGAGGGAGTAGCGGAGGCTGCGGCTGCCCAAATGAGTAAAAAATATCCTAATGCCAGGCTTAGTTGGTATGAGGGGGCAAGGAGTGTAAGCCTGGAGAAGTCTGAGGAAGCGAGCATGACGATAGCTAAGATAAACTCGGTAGAACCGGACTATTTGTTTGTTGCGTATGGATCTCCTTGGCAAGATATGTGGATCGAGGAAAACAGGCCATACCTCAGGGTGCGGGTCGCCATGGGGGTGGGCGGAGTGCTTGATGAGTGGGCAGGAGTAGTAAAGGCATGTCCTGCCTGGATCGACAGGGCGGGGGGCAAGTGGCTGTGGCGGCTGGTTAACGAGCCCAAGAGGTGGAGGAGAATACTTAGGGTGTTCGCCTTTGCGGGACTGGTTATGTATCACAAGTTGATAGATTGATATATTATGTTCTGGAATGATCTTAAACAAAAAGGGATAATACTGGGGCTTTCACCCATGGATGGGGTGACGGACGGGCCGATGCGGTACATGACCGCTAAGTATGGCTCGGAACCTAATGGTGTAAACGTACTATTTACCGAGTTTGTGAGTGTGGACGGTCTGCATCATGCGCGTGGTGAAAACAAGCAGAAGATCCTCAAGGCTTTTGTGAGGGCAAAGGATGTAGTGCTAGATAGACAAAGTTCCGAACCTTGTCTATCTCGGTGGCCATGTGAAGTTGCGCAGATTTTTGGGCGGACACCTGAGTATTTTGCTGAGGCAGCGAGGCTAATTGAGCAGCTTGGCTTTGACGGAGTTGATATCAATATGGGATGTCCCGCCAAGAATGTAAGCGAGCATGGGGGTGGGGCAGGGCTGATCCGTACGCCGGAGCTGGCCCAGAATATCGTCAAAGCAACCAAGGTAGCTACCAAGTTGCCGGTCTCAGTCAAGACTAGGATCGGGGTGCTGGACAAAAGCGAGATGGAGGAGTGGATAGAGGCTATAGTCGAGGTTGCGCCGGCTGTCCTCTCCCTACATGGACGCACGCTTAAACAAATGTATACAGGCGAGGCAGATTGGGAGGCGATCGGGCGTGCAGCAGAGATCGTGCACAGGCATGGAGGGTTGATCCTAGGCAATGGTGACATCAAATCAATGGATGATGCACATTCAAAAATTGAGAAATACGGTGTGGACGGGGTGCTTTTGGGACGTGCGAGTTTTGGCAATCCAGGAGTATTTGTCGGAATGGATGATCCGAGTGTGGAGCAAAGACT
>CAYNKT010000016.1:0-9157 GCA_964397885.1 uncultured Pseudomonadales bacterium | reverse complement strand
CCTCCCCACTTTCGAGGGTAGTAGTGGCAAACTTAAAAACTACATGGAGCATCACAAAGACGAGAGCCTCGCACAAATGGTCGAAAAAACTAACAGGTACTCGGATATCGAGGCGCAGCAATTTTATGACGGCGCTCTCCCCGCTGTCACCAGTTTTACCTTGATTCGCAAACTCAAAATGGAGATGCTACGTAGGGGAATACTTAAAAAAGGTCTGCTCGACGGCCCAATTGGCATCGTTCAATCAATCTACCAGGGTTATTCTGTCTTTGTCTCCTACGCCAAGTTATTCGAGTTGCAACATAGAGAAAAATGAAAAAAGCATTAATTATCTCTCCATATCTAAGTTATCTAGGCGGCGGCGAAAGATATATGTTAGAAGCTGCCGCAGCTCTTGAAAACTCGGGATATTTAGTTTACTTCGCCTGGGAAAACCTAGAGCAAATCACCTCGCTTACCAAGATGCTCGGGATTACTCTACAAGACCCCAGGGTAGATATCACAGTTCTCCCATTATATTTTGGCCATAACCCACTCAAAATGTGGGCTGCTAGCAAACGTTATGACTTGGTATTTTATATGTCAGACGGTAGCATCCCGCTCCTAGGAGCGACGAGAAACTTTCTTCATATGCAAGTGCCGTTTCACGGCGTAGGTGGAAGGTCACTTCAGAATAAACTCAAAAACTTGCTGATCGACGGCGTCATAGTCAACTCGCGCTTTACCAAAAGTATCGTCGACAAGGAGTACGGCATTAGCTCGCGTGTCATCTATCCTCCCGTTACGGAGGTCGAAGCGGGGGTCAAAGAAAAAATTATTCTTTCTGTAGGCCGGTTTGAGCCTAGTCTCAACGTCAAAAAACAGGACAAAATGATCGAGGCATTTAACCTTTTGTCACACGATCTCCCGGATTGGTCACTCATTTTGGCGGGCGCTTCTTCCAGTCAGGCGTATGTAACTGCTCTAAGTGAGCAAGCTAGTCAGGGGGTCACAATCATTCCTAACGCTTCCTACGAAGAGCTGCAAAAGCTCTACTCTAGGGCCAGTATCTATTGGCACGCAGCAGGGCTAGGTGTAGACCCAGTCAAAAATCCCGAACTAACAGAGCACTTTGGCATAACGACCGCCGAGGCTATCTCCGCGGGTTGTATACCTTTGGTTGTCCCCTACGGAGGTCAAACAGAAGTAGTAACATCACCTGATTTTTATTTTGAGTCAGTGGACGAGCTAGTCGAGCTAACTAGAAAAATCGTCCGCGACTTAGCGGGGTATCGGGGCATGGCTACGGGGCTAATGGTCAACCAGTTTGCCGCCGAAAACTTTCGCAAGAACATTGTAGGTACCCTCAAATGAAAAGCTTGCTAATCCGCTATTTTCCCCTCATTGTTCTCGTCGTGGTGGGTGCTTATCTACGCACGAGCAATCTGGCCGCAGTTACAACTTTCGAGTGGGATCAGGCGAGAGACGTGGGAGTTATGTCAGAAATCACGCAAGGCAAATTAACCCTCATCGGTCCGGTTGTTAGAGGTGAAGGTAGTTTTTTCTTGGGGCCACTATATTATTATCTTGGAGCCTTTTTACTTTTACTAGCTAGCGGCGACCCCTTGATCTTGGTTATTTTTGCCGTAGTCCTCGATCTTCTAGTAGGTATTGCTATCTACCTTATGCTTTCGCGAAAATCAGTTTGGCAGGCTATTTTTGCTACGTCAGTCTGGATGAGCTCGCTGTACTTGGTCAAAATCGCTCATGTTCCGTGGAACGTCTCCCTTCTTGAACTCTGGATGATGTGTATGATCCTATTTTTCAACAACTTTGCCAAACATAACTGGGCAAGATACGCCTTTTTTTTGTTCGCAGGATTTTCTACCCACATTCATCTCTCATTAGTAGGGATGACTTTGGTATTTTTGCTTGGTAGTTACGAGTTAATCAAAAAAATGAGTAGGAAAGAGCTTATCTTTGCCGCTCTGTTGCTGCTTCTACCTCTTGTTCCGTTAATTATTTTTGACTTGAGGCACGACTTCCTCGAGTCGTCGCTTTTGCTCCAGTTTCTAAAAGGTGGACAAAATAACCGTCAGGGGATATTTGAGTTTTTGGGCATTTTTATAACTAAGCTCGATTACACTTTAAGTGAATTTTTGCTGAGTAGCCGTGTTACATGGCTCGGGATTATTGCCATGTTTATCGCCCTGATCCAAGTATTTCGTAAAAAGGCTAGCGCCGAAGTTAAGTTACTCGGTGGCTTGCTACTAGCTACTCCCGCAATGCTGTTATTGTACCGGGATCCTGGTTTTGCCGAATATTACTTGATGCCCATGTTCATCCCCCTTTTGCTCCTCCTCTCATCCGGTATCGCCATGATTACTTTACGATCTACGGTTCTCTATTTAGGACTTGCGGCCTCCGCTCTAGTTATGAGTTTCAAGTATTTTGATCCGTCTCCGGTCGGTTTTAGCCTTGCTGCCAAAACCGAGCTTGCAGGGTATATCGCAGAGTTTGCAAGTTCGGTCGACCTGCGCCTCGAGGCTCCTCCTGGACGTCGTGATGGGATTAGCTACCTGCTGGCTCGGCGTGGAGTCAAAATCACCCCAACCTCACCTCATCTTGCGATTATTTCAGAGACTGGGACAGTGATCTCAGAGCCCCAAGGGTATCAAGCGCAAGCATCGCAAACTTTTGGATCCCTACAGGTCGCGATTTTTGCGGTACAATAAAATTTATGCTAAAGTCTAGAGTTAGTGTTGTCATCCCCAGCTGGAACAGCGAAGCGCAAATGAAACAAAACCTGCCCTACGTTTACAAGGCTGCCGCAAGGGTAGGCGCTGAGATCGTCGTTGTAGACGACGCCAGTGAGTATGACAAATCATGGGATTACCTCAAAACTCAAAAAGCCAAACTTAGGTGTTATCTTAACAAAACTAACCTTGGGTTCTCCGCGACCGTTAACCGCGGGGTCAAGCTAGCTAGTGGTGACCTTATCATGCTCCTTAACACCGACGTCAGGCCAAGTGCCGATTGTTTTGCCAAGTGCCTCGAAATATTTAAGAATGACAAAGTCTTTGCAGTGGGGTTTAACTCAGGCAAGGCATGGATGAGAGGAGAGTGGGATGGGGGACTATTCCATCATTTTAAGGTAGAGCCAAACAAGTCTAACAAAAATAAAGTTAATCCCAGTCTCTGGGCCTCAGGGGGCCAAGCCGCCTTTGATAAAAAGAAATGGCTGAGTCTTGGCGGGATGAACCTTCTCTACAAACCGTTCTACTGGGAAGATACAGACCTAGGTTACAGTGCCTGGAAGAGAGGGTGGAAAGTCCTCTGGTCGCCCGATTGTCTTGTCGTTCATGATCACAAAAAAAGTGTCATCGCGAGTAACTTTACCAAAGAATTCGTGATGAGTACTGCCCAGCGCAATCAATTTCTATTTATCTGGAAAAACATCTCTGATGTACGGTTTCTCCTCGAGCACCTCGTCAAGTTACCTCTCTACGCCCTCAAGTTTCCTGGGCCATTTTTCCAAGCTCTACTCAAACTCCCCGAGGTTATGCGAGAGCGTCGCAAACACCAAGCCCACTGGAATACGAGCGATCGTGCTATCCTAGAATTATGGACAAAATAATCAAATCCAAGCTTTTTTTAATCTTGATTTTAGCCTCCTTACTCCGGCTCCTATTTTTGGCCAAAGTTCCACCGGCCCTCAACTGGGACGAAGTCTCAATGGGCTACTCGGCATACTCACTGTCACTTACCGGAGCCGATGAGTGGGGGAGTAAAATGCCACTGTTTTTCCGCTCATACGGTGAGTGGAAGTCACCTGTCTATATCTATTTGCTTGTTCCATTTATCAAGATTTTTGGTCTCAATGCCTGGGGAGTTAGGCTGCCAGCAGCTATAGCCGGTATACTCGCGGTCTACCTCACTTATCTTATCGGTAAAAGGCTCTACGGCGAGCATGTCGGGCTTTGGTCCGCATTTTTTCTTGCTGTTTCTCCCTGGCATCTTATGCTCAGTCGACCAGGCTTTGAGGCAGGGGTCGCGCTCGCCGCTATCCTTGCCGGGATCTACTTCTTTTTGCAATCTATCAAATATGTCGAAGGCAAACAGCTTAAATTCTATATTCTATATACAATATTCTATATTCTATTTTTCGGTCTCGCACCCTACACCTATAACAGCGCAAAAGTTGTTGTGCCACTTCTTGTAGTCATTCTTCTCTATCTTAAAAGAAGTGAAATCGGCTTTAAGAGAATACTCCTTATTCTCACAGCACTTTTTGTGATCGCGATTCCCATTCTTAGTAGTATCAAAAGCGGCGTATCCCAAAAACGTTATGCGCAAGTTGGTATCACCACAGACGCCGAGCTTACCGAAAAATTTTACGAGTATCGCAAGACTTTCCCTGCTCCTCCCGTTGTGAGTCGTGTAATCTTTAGCAAGTACTCATTTTTCGTGGTCAAGCTTATCGACAACTATTTTTCCTACCTCACCCCCAATTTTCTCGTTCTTTCAAGTGGGAGTAGGCCCCAGCACTCGATTCCATATCATGGAGTACTTTATTTTTCGGAGTTTACCTTGCTTTGTGTAGGGATCTGGACTTTCCGCAAAAAACAAGACTCACTCAAGTACCTACCATTCTTTCTCATTGGTCTAGGCATCATTCCTGCCGCTACCACCAAAGAACCCTATCACGTTTTGCGCAGTATTCTCACTATCCCCGGATGGCAGTTTCTTGCAGGACTCGGCATGACCCACCTACAAAAGATCAAGTTTCCCCGCCTAAAAATTATCAATTGGTTACTTCTTATTGAGGTAAGCTGTTTCATGCTGCTCTACTTCACGTGGTACCCGCGAGCTTTTGCCCGTGAATGGCAGTTTGGTTACAAAGAAGTCATCGAGTATATAACTAAATTACCGAGAGACTATGATCAAGTAATCTTTACCAAATGGTACGGAGAACCACAACTCTTTTTAGCTTTTTATTCCCAAATGGATCCATACGAATATCAAATGAAAAACAAAGACCTTATGAGATACGAAAATCAAGGTCTTTCATGGCTCGATCAACTAGATACATATCAAATTGGCAACTATACATTTCAGTACTTAGAGTGGCATGGTCAAGGAGATGATCGCCGCAACTTATATATCGGCAAAGATGATGATTTTTGGCCGGAAACAGATTTGAAAAAAACTATCTATTTCCCTGATAATTCTGTGGCTTTTAAGATTGTCGAAGCGCAGTAGCTTGGAGTATACTAAAACAGTATGGACAAGCCTTTTTCACTTTCAGTAGCGCTCGCCGTCTATAACGAACAAGACAATCTTGCCGAGTGTTTGACTAGCGTCAAAGACATCGCTAGCGAGATTGTTGTGGTTGATGGCAGTTCAACAGATAGCACCGCAAGTATCGCCTCTAGTTATGGAGCCCAAGTCATAACAGAGGAGAATCGTACCAACTTTCATATCAACAAACAGATTGCGATCGACTTCTGTCAAAGCCCATGGATCCTCCAACTCGACGCCGACGAGAGACTCAGCACGATGAGTAAAGAAGAGATCAGAAAAATTCTCTCCTCGCCCTATGACCAACAACCAGATGCTTTTTACTTTCGCAGGCGTAACTATTTTCTCGGCCGCTGGATGAACAAAGGAGGCATGTACCCAGATCCTGTCATCCGGTTGTTCAAAAAAGGCAAGGCTAGTTTGCCTCAAGCCAGTGTGCACGAACTTATGGAAGTAACCGGGGTAACCGCCTGGCTAAGTGAGGATCTTTTGCACATCGCCGACCCCACCTTCTCTCGGTACTTAAGGCGCAGTAACCGTTACACTAGCTTGCAAGCAGAAGAGTGGCTAAAAACTGGCAAGCTCGGTACGAATTGGTCTACTATACTCGCCTACTTTACCCTCAAACCACTAGGCAGATTTCTAAGCATCTATCTCAGACACAAAGGCTTTCAAGATGGGTTCCCCGGTTTAGTCTTTGCCTTCTTTTCAGGGCTTCATCTCACAACCTCGTTCGTCAAATACTGGGAAAAAAAGACAACTGGCAAAGAGATCTCTATCAATACGGACTGGAACTGATGTGGAAGAGGGTCGTACCTCCCATTTTGTTAATCGTTGTCGCGAGTTTGGTCGTCAGGACCTTTGTGAACATCTCTTACTTCCCCACTCACGATGGAATTTTTCACTTAGCTAGAATTAAAGTATTTCACGATCTGCTGCAGGGGGGTTATTTTCCTGTCCGGTGGGCAGGCATGTTAGATCAGGGTAGGGGTATCCCCTTGTTTAGTTTTATCTATCCTCTCCCGTATTACTTGAGCGCTATTTGGATGTTTTTGGGGGCGAACTCGGTGACTGCGATCAAGCTAGTAACCCTTTTTTCGCTTGGCTCCGGAGCGATCGGATTTTATGCTCTATACGCGGCTAAAAACAGACTTGTTGCCCTTATGCTCGCGCTTGCCTATCTTACTCTCCCCTACCAACTACTTAATATTTTTGTGAGAGGTGCTCTAGGAGAGATCGTGGCGCTGGGCATTATCCCCTGGGTTATCTACTCTTACACCTCACTAAGGAATATTGGCAGACTCAAGTGGTATCACCCGATTCCATTATTCTTACTGCTCCTGTCGCACAATTTTTTAGGATTAATTTTCTTATTTTATTTAACTCTCGATATCTTGTTTAATAACAAGCGCAAACTCTCATTTGTGAGTCTATGTTTTAGTCTAGGAATGAGTGCTTTCTTTGTGTTGCCGATGTTTTTTGAGCGCAGGCTGCTTGCCTCAACAACAAATGGATTTTCATTCGAGTATGGCGAACATTTTCTGTACTTAAGGCAACTGATAACCGGTAATTGGGATTTTGGTTACTCTGTTATTGGTATAGGTGATGGTATCTCTTTCGAGCTTGGAGTTGTGCAGCTACTACTAACACTTGGCGGAACGATCGCGATCGGGTTAGCCAAGAAAAAAATGATTCAAGACCTTTTTCTCATAGTCACCCTTGTCGCCTCAGTCTTTATGATGACCGGAAGATCGCAATTTGTTTGGGAACTAATCCCACTCTTGGCTTCGATTCAGTTCCCTTGGCGATTGCTCTTTATACCAGCATTTCTCACGCCGGTCTTAGGTAGTCATTTTTTTGCGCTTATTAAGTCTCGCAATAAAAAAAATCTACTTGCGCTTGTACTTATCTTTGCTAGTGTCTACACCGCTCTGCCCATATCTCGGTCAAACGGAGTAATTAGTCTCGACAAGACGGTCGAGCTTGTCGAAGAAGAGCTAGAGTCAGGCACTACTACCACATTCCGGCAAGAAATTCTGCCTGTTTGGGCAGCCCAAGAAGGTGGCCTCACAAGTGATCAAATCTATTCACAAACAAAGAATGTAGATGTTTATAATCTTGATTCTCGCAGTAACTCACTCATTTTTACCGTTAACAATCGCACTAGCGCCACCGCTCTTATGACTATTGCCAGAAACTACTTTCCCTCATGGAGACTGATTAATCAGGATACAGGTGTCGCATACTATCTCAAACCAGGAGAGGGGGGCGAAATAAATTTTGACGTAAACCCTGGTGTTCACCAGCTCAAACTCATAGTTATGAGTACGGAGGTAGAACGTCTCAGTAATTTAATTAGCGTTTTCACCCTAGTTACCCTTATAATATCTTTGAATGCAGATTACCTTAGTAGGAAAACGCAACGATTCCTTAAATAGAGCTCGCGGAGTAGGGATATATGCTAGCCATCTCTACGAGGCTTTAGTCAAAAACTTTTCTTCTGACGAGTATCACGTCAAGTATGAGGCTCCCTACCGAGTCACGTCCGACCTTGTCCACTATCCTTTTTTCGACCCATTTTTCCTAACTCTCCCCATCCGTCCCAAACTAAAGACAGTAGTCACAGTTCATGACCTTATTCCGATCTTATTCTCAGAACATTTTTTAGTGGGTGTACGCGGTAAACTCAAGTGGAAAATGCAACTGGCTAGGCTCAAAAGAGTGAATGCAGTTATCACAGACTCAACATGCTCCAAGGAGGACATTATTCGCTTAACAGGAATAGATGAGTCAAAAATCTTTGTAGTACCACTTGCCCCTACTCAAACTAGAGTAACCGTGACGATATCAGAAAAAGTGCGTGCTCAGTACCAACTGCCGAGGAAATACTTGCTCTATGTTGGTGACATTAACTGGAATAAGAATGTTATTGGCCTGATTAATGCCTTTAACAAGCTAGAAAAAAAGGGGCTTGGCTTGGTATTAGTTGGTAAAGCATTGGCAGGCCCCGATATACCAGAAAAAAGAGCCATTATGCAAGCCATTCAAGACTCCCCCAAAAAAGATCAAATCAAGTTGCTTGGTTTTGTCCCCAGTCATCACTTACCCATGATCTACAAGTTGGCCACTCTTTATGTCCAGCCATCATGGTACGAGGGATTCGGACTTCCTATACTAGAAGCCATGACTCAAGGTTGTCCAGTCGTAAGTAGTAGTGAGGGTAGCCTCAGAGAAGTAGGGGGCGATGCAGTAGTCTACTTTGATCCTCACAAGGGAGTGGCCATGAAAAACACCATTCACCAAACACTCAGTGATCTTAAACTTAGAAAATCAATGCAGCTTGCTGGTTATAAATGGGTCAAAAACTTTAGTTGGGACAAAGTAGGGAGAGACACGCACTTAATATATGAAAAAGTTATCTCACAACAGCTTAATTAGACTTTTTTTCCTAACTGGCGCATGGTGGATCATCATTCACCTTTTTGCAGGTCAAGTTCACAGTCGCCTAGGAACTTCGCCAGAGTATCCCTACTATAATGTCAACACTCTTTTCTACGGGAAATCGGAGGTTATCTGGGCAGCTTTTGATGGTGCCCACTACACCCGCTTAGCAGAAAAAGGGTATGTAGATGTTGGTACTCAGGCCTTTTTTCCGATGCTGCCTTTTCTGGCTAAGACTCTACACAGCCAAGGTCTCTCCTACTATTGGAGCTTTAGTCTCCTCAACTTGGTATCTTTGTTGTTTTTCGTATGGGGAATTTGGAGGCTCATGGGTCAAAAATCATCGTTCCCCTTGCTGGCTACCCTAGTTTTTCCTGTCAGTTTCTTTTTTATGGCCTTTTACACAGAAAGTTTTTTTATTGCTATCTCAATCTGG